>CAJAYO010000302.1 GCA_903948415.1 uncultured Opitutia bacterium
CCCTCTATTTCTGGCCGCCCGACGGCGCCGATCTCACGACCGTCTTCGCCCCCACGCTCCGCACGCTGCTCCAACTCGGCGCCGGCACCGCCCACGTCACCTTCCGCGGTTTCGTCTTCGAGAGCTGCGAGGGCACCGCCATCGCTTTCAAGGACACCACCGCGTGCCGCCTCGTCGCCTCCACCATTCGCAACGTCGGCGACTACTCCGGCAACGGCATCTCGATCGACGGCGGCACGGCCAACGGCGTTGTCGGCTGCGACCTCCACGACATCGGCAGCACCGCGATCTCGCTCTCCGGCGGCGACCAAAAGACCCTCACCGCCGCCGGAAATTTCGCCGAGAACAACTACCTCCACCACCCCGGCCGCCTCTACAAACAGGGCGTCGGCGTCTCCCTCCGCGGCGTCGGCCAGCGCGCCGCCCACAACCTCATCCACGACTGCCCGCGCTTCGCGATTCAGTTCATGGGCAACCACCACGTCATCGAGTTCAACCACGTGCGTCACGTGAATCTGGAGACGTCCGACACGGGCGCCATCTACACCGGCGGCCGCGACTGGCTCGGCTCCCGCGGCTCCGTCATCCGCTACAATTATTTCCACGACATGCTCGGCTTCGGTTTCGAAAAAGGAAAATGGGTCTCCCCGCATTTCGCCTGGGGCATCTACCTCGACGACAACACCGGCGGCGTCACCGTCTTCGGGAACATCGTCGCCCGCGCCGTCCGCGGCCTCATCCACCTCCACAACGGCCGCGACAACACCGTCGAAAACAACATCTTCATCGACGGCACCCAGCAGCAGATCCAGCTGAGCGGCTGGACCGACCAACACCGCTACTGGACCACGCACTCGCCCACCATGATCCAGGCCTACGAGTCCGTCATCGGCCAACCCGTCTGGCGCGCCCTGCCACACATGGACCTGCACCCGCGCGACGCCGTCCTGCCCGACCACACGATCATGTCCGGCAATACGTTTGCCAAAAACATCCTCTCCTGGACTAACCCCGCCGCCCACTACGTCGCCGCCCGCCACGTCTCCTTCGCCCACAATTCTATCGACCGAAATCTCCTCTGGCACGCCGGCCGGCCGATCCACACCAGTCAGAAAAGAGACGGCGGCGACGCCTGGGCCGCCTGGCAGGCCACCGGCCTGGACCGCCATTCCGTGATCGCCGACCCGCAGTTCGTCGACCCCGCCCGCGACGACTATCGGCTCCGCGCCACGTCACCCGCCTTCGCCCTCGGATTCAAACCGATCCCCGTCGAGAAAATCGGCCCCTTCGCCAGCCCCGACCGCGCCACCTGGCCCATCGTCGAAGCCGAGGGCGCCCGCGAACATCCGACCGTCACGCCCTGAAGTCCCGCGCCTCAATCCCTCCTCCGCCAACCTGAACCCCTCCCTCCGCATGTCGCCGCTCCGCCTCCTCCCTCTGTTTGCGCTCGCACTCCTCTCCGCCTCCCCCGGCAAATCCGCCGAGCTCACCGCTCCCCCCGCGTCCTCCGCTCCCGCCGAAACCCCCGCCCAGCGCGACGCCCGCATGGCGTGGTGGCGCGAAGCGCGCTTCGGGATGTTCGTCCACTGGGGACTCTACTCCGGTCTCGCCGGCACCTGGGATGGCAAACCCGTCGCAACCAAAGGCGGCATGGAGTGGATCCAGCAGCGCGTCAAAGCCGACACCGCCACCTATGCGCAAGCCGCCCTGCCGAAGTTCGCCCCCACGCCCGGCTTCGCCCGCGAATGGGCTCGCCTCGCGAAGGAGGCCGGCTGCCGCTACCTCGTTTTCACCACCAAACATCACGACGGGTTTGGGCTCTACCCTTCGCTGGCTGGCGACTTCAACGCCGGCGCCAAACTCCAACGCGACCTCGTCCAAGAAATCGTCGCCGCCTGCCGCGCCGAAGGCCTGAAAATCGGATTCTACCACTCGGTGATCGACTGGCATCACGACCACTACGCCTACGCGCAATCGAAGCAGCTCCCGCATCCGCTCAAGGGCACGCCCTATCCCAACGGCGAACGCGACCACGCCACCTACCTCGCCTACCTCCATCAACAGGTCCGCGAACTCGTCTCCAACTACGGCGGCGTCGACATCCTCTGGTGGGACTACAGCGCCCTGGACTTTCAGGGCGACACCGCGTGGCGCGCCACGGACCTCATGCATCTCGTCCGCACCGCCCAGCCGAACATCATCATGAACAACCGGCTCTTCCGCACCCCCGAGGCCGGGTGGAAAAGCATGGGCACCGAGGCCTACGCCCCCCGGCTCGACCCGCGCTTCGGCGACTTCATCACGCCCGAGCAACACATCCCCGCGACCGGCATGCCCGGTGTCGATTGGGAAACCTGCATGACCCTCAACACCACCTGGGGCTTCAGCGAACACGACCACGCGTGGAAATCCGACGAGACCCTCATCCGCAACCTCATCGACATCGCCAGCAAGGGCGGCAACTACCTCCTCAACATCGGCCCCATGGGCGACGGCACCATTCCCGCCGAGAGCACCGCGTCCCTCCGCGCCATCGGCGCGTGGATGAAACAAAACGGCGAATCCATCTACGGCACCCAGGCCAGCCCCTTCCCCGCAGTTGCGTGGGGGCGTTGCACGCAGAAGCAAACCGCCGACGGCCACACCCGCCTCTACCTCCACGTCTTCGACTGGCCCAAGGACGGCAAACTGGTCGTTCCCACCACCGCCACCCATCGCGTGCTCGGCGCCCGCCTCCTCGTCAGCACGCCGGGCCTCAGCGTCACCAGCACCGCCACCGGCCTCACCGTCTCGCTTCCGTCCGCCGCCCCGGACCCGATCGCGACCGTCGTCGTGCTCGACGTCGCCGCCCCCATCACGCTTTCCGCCTCACCCGCCGCGCCCGATGCACGCCCGGCGCGCTAAGTCGGCTCACCCGCCGCACCGCCGCGCGTCCTCCCCCCGCGGTCGATTTTCGGCATCACGCTTGCGCGCTTCGTCATTCTCGTCGCCCCGCCCTTCGGGCAAAACTCAGCCCGCGCCAAGACCCTTCTCGTTTCCCCCATGACCCGAAAAGCCACCGCCGCCCGCCTCGCCCTCGCCGCGCTCGCCGCCGCGCTCACCGTGTGCTCGCCCGCCACCGGCGCGGCCGACCAGCCGAAGAAATTCGCCGCCACCTGGGCCTCGCTCGACGCCCGCCCCACGCCCGCGTGGTTCCTCGACGCCAAGTTCGGCGTCTTCATCCACTGGGGCGTCTACTCCGTGCCCGCGTGGGGTGCCCGCGGCGAATACGCCGAGTGGTATTGGCGCCGCATCCTCAGCGACAAACCGAAGGAGGCCGTCTGGCGCGACTTTCACGCCAAAAACTACGGCCCCCATTTCAACTACATGGACTTCGCCCCGCAGTTCACCGCCGAACTCTACGACGCGAAACACTGGGCCGATCTCTTCGCCCGCGCCGGGGTGAAATACGTCGTCCCCACTTCGAAGCACCACGATGGCTTCGCCCTCTGGCCCAGCGCCGAGGCCAGCCGCACTTGGGCCCGCCCGTGGAACGCCCTCGAGATCGGCCCCCGCCGCGACGTCCTCGGCGAACTCGCCACCGCCACCCGCGCCGCCGGCCTCAAGTTCGGTTTCTACTATTCCCTCTACGAATGGTTCAACCCGCTCTGGCTGAAAGACCGCCCGCGCTACGTCACCGAACACATGATACCCCAGTTCAAGGACGTCGTCTCCCGCTACGCTCCCGCAATCATCTTCGCCGACGGCGAGTGGGACATGCAGTCCAAGGACTGGCAGAGCGAAGCTCTCCTCGCGTGGCTCTTCAACGAATCCCCCTCCAAGGCCGAAGTCGTGATCAACGACCGCTGGGGCAAGGACAGCCGCCACCAACACGGCGGCTACTGGACCACCGAATACGCCGCCGGCCTGAAGGACGGCACGCACCCGTGGGAAGAGAGCCGAGGCATGGCCCACTCCTACGGCCTCAACCGCGCCGAACGCGCCGACGACTACAAGACCACCCGCGAATTCATCCTCGTCCTCGTCGACCTCGTCAGCCGCGGCGGCAATCTCCTCCTCGACATCGGTCCCGCCGCCGACGGCACCATCCCGCCCCTCATGGAGCAGCGCCTCCTCGAGATCGGCGACTGGCTCAAGGTCAACGGCGAGGCCATCTACGGCACCCGTTTCGCCGGCCGCTCCTCGCAATGGACCGACGGCACGCGCCCGAAGCAGGACTACGGCGAATACAAAGTGAGCTACCACCTGCTCGACCAGGTCGGCCAGCAGCCGAAAAACGGCCAGGCCGTAAAGCAGGTTTTCTTCACCAAGAAACCCGACGCCCTCTACGCCCTCAGCGTCGGCTGGCCCGGCCGGCAACTCGTCCTCCGCGACGTCCACGTCCCCGCCGACGCCACCGTCACGCTGCTCGGCGTCCCCGGCGCGCTCAAAACCTCCCTCGCCGGCACCACGCTCACGATCACCACCCCCGACCTCGGCCCCGACCAGGCCCCCTGCCGCTACGCGTTTGCCTTCAAGATCACCGGTGCCACGGTGATGGCCGACCCTCCCGCCCCATCGATCCCTTAAACCTTCCCCCAGCTCTCTCATGAAAAAACTCCTCCTCACCCTCGCCACCCTCGCGCTCGCCGCGACCTCGCCCGCCGCCTCGGCCGACGGCTGGGTTTCCCTCTTCGATGGCAAGACGCTCAACGGCTGGCGCAACCCCTACACCTGGGGCGAATCCAAAGTCGTCGGCCACGAAGTGCACCTCACCGCCGACAAAAAATTCTTCCTCGTCACCGAAAAATCCTACACCGACTTCGTCTTCGAGGTGGATATCTTCCTTCCGCCCGGGAAGGCCAACAGCGGCGTCATGTTCCGCGCGCACGTTCAGCCGAACAAGGTTTTCGGCTACCAGGCCGAGGTCGACGGCGATCCCGTCCGCCAATGGTCCGGCGGCCTCTACGACGAAGGCCGCCGCATGTGGTTCGCCAGTCCGATCAAAGGCGATGCCGCCAGCGAAAAAGCCTTCCGCACCCGCGCCGGCGAGGCCTTCAAACGCGACGGCTGGAACACCTACCGCATCACCTGCCAGGGCAAGCGCCTGAAGATCGAAATCAACGGCGTTGTCACCACCGACATCGAAGATTCCATGGACGCCAGCGGTCCCGTCGGCCTCCAGCACCACGGCGAAAAGGGCCAGACCTACAAATTCCGCAACGCCCGCATCAAAGCGCTCTGATCGACCGCCCGCGCCGTGAACCGCCGCGCCTTCCTCTCCGCCACCGGCGCCCTCGCCGCCGCCGCGCCGCTGGCGTCTCACCTCCTCGCGGCCGACGCGAAGAAATCGCCGTCGCCCGCGCCCGCGTCACCGGCCGCACCCGCCGCCAACCGGCCGCCCCCGCTGTCTCCGCGTTTCGGCGACGCCCGCGATTGGTGGTTTCAGAAGCGCTTCGGCCTCTTCGTCCACTGGGGCCTCTACGCCATCGAAGGCTGGCATGAGCAGGACCAGTGGCGCCGCCGCATTCCCCGCGCCGACTACGTGAAACTCCAGCAGCGCTGGAACCCGGCCAAGTTCAATCCGGATGCCTGGCTCGACGCCGCCGAGGCCGCCGGCATGAGCTACATCTGCCTCACGACGAAACACCACGATGGCTTCTGTCTCTTCGAGTCGAAGCACACCCACTATCACTCGGTGAATTCGCCCTCCGGCCAGGACATCGTCCGCCAACTCGCCGACGCCTGCCACCGCCGCAAATTCCCGCTCTGCCTCTACTACTCCATCGCCGATTGGCATCACCCCAACTACCCGAATCAGGGCCGCCACCACGAGCTTCCCCCGCAGCCCGGCGACGATCCCAGCCTCCCCAAATACCTCGAGTATCTCACCGCGCAGGTCCGCGAACTCTGCACCCACTACGGTGAGATTCACGGCTTCTGGTGGGACATGAACGTCGACCAACACATCGACCGCTCGATCAACGCCCTCATCCGCCAACTCCAGCCCAAGGCCGTCATCAACGACCGCGGCTTCGACGAAGGCGACTTCGGCACGCCGGAGCGCGACTACACCAAGGAGGGCACCCTCTCCCTCTCGTTCGCCAAACGCACCGAGGCCTGCCAGTCCATCGGCATGGAGAGCTGGGGCTGGCGCAACGCCGAGGATTACTACACCGACCGCCACCTCTTCCGCAGCATCGCCCGCTACCTCGCCCGCGACGCCAACTACCTCCTCAACGTCGGCCCGCTCCCCGATGGCACGCTGCCCCCCGAAGCCCTCGGCTTCCTCACGCGCACCGGCGCTTGGTATCGCGCCGTCCGCGAGTCGCTCGAAGGCACCACGCCCGCCTCCCACCTCACCGCAAATCGCGACGTCCTCCTCACGCGCCGCGGCCACGACCTCTACGTCATCCTCCACGCCGACCCCAAGGGCGACGCCGTGAAGCTCAAGCCCCTCGCCCTCCTCCCGCGCCGCGCCACCCTCCTCAACACCGGCGCCGCCCTCCCCTGCTCCCTCGATCTCGTCCCGAGCGAACACGGCGACCAAGGCCGTTACCTCCGCCTCACCCAACTTCCCGTCAACGAACACGCCAACACCGTGCTCGTCGCTAAACTCGAGTTCGACCACCTCCCCACCGTCCTCGGCCCGACCAAAGACTCCGGCGCCTCGATCCTGTAAGCCAACGTCCCGCGCCGCACGGGCCGCCACCCCCATCGGAATCATCTCGGCGACCTTCCTCTTGCCCTGATGGCTCGGACGGACGCATCTTCGTCCGGCACCCCGCCTCCCCTCGCGTGGCGTCCTTCCCCGATGAATCACCTCCGCCCCACCCGCCGCACCTTCCTCCGCGCCTCCGCCACCGCCACCTTCGGCTTCCAGTTTTTCCGCGGCTCTCTCTTCGGCGCCGAGGCTCCGAGCAACAAACTCAACCTCGCCGCCATCGGCGTCGGCGCCAAGGGCCAGGGCACCGCCAACCTCAAAGCCTGCGCCGGTGAAAACATCGTCGCGCTCTGCGACGTCGATGCCGACTACGCCGCGCCCACCTTCGCCCGCTACCCGTCCGCGAAAACTTACGTCGACTACCGCGAGATGTTGGAAAAACAAAAGGACATCGACGCCGTCATCGTCGCCACGCCCGACCACACCCACGCCGTCATCACCCTCGCCGCGTTGGCCGCCGGCAAACACGTCTACTGCCAAAAACCCCTCACCCACACCGTCCGCGAAGCGCGCACCGTCACCGACGCCGCGCGCCGCGCCAAAGTGCAGACGCAGATGGGCAACCAGGGCCACTCCTCCGAATCCATCCGCCTCCTCAAAGAATGGCTCGCCGCCGGCGTCATCGGCGACGTGCGCGAGGTCCACGCGTGGACGGACCGCCCCGTCGGCGGCGACCCGTGGTCGAACTTCGCCGTGCAAGCCCAGCCGAAGGACACCCCGCCCGTGCCCGCCACCCTCGACTGGGACCGCTGGCTCGGCCCCGTCGCCCACCGCGCGTATCACCCGGACTACCACCCGTTGAAGTGGCGCGCGTGGCTCGACTTCGGCACCGGCCCGCTCGGCGACATGGGCTGCCACATCATCGACCCCGCCTTCTGGGCCCTCGACCTCGGCGCACCCACCACGGTCGAAGCCACCACCACCCACTGGGAAAAGGACGTCAGCTCCCAGACCTTTCCGCGCGCCTCCATCGTTCGTTACCAATTTCCCGCTCGCGGCCCGCGCCCGCCCGTCGCCCTCACGTGGTATGACGGCCGCCTCCAGCCGCCCATCCCCGCCGACCTCGAACCCGGCCGCAAACTCCCCGGCAGCGGCGCTCTCCTCATCGGCGACAAAGGCACCTTGCTCCACGGCTCCCACGGCGCCGGCGGCCTCCGCCTCCTGCCCGAGTCGCGCATGAAGGATCTCGTGCGCCCGGAAAAAACCCTGCCCCGCGTCGTCGGCAGCCACGAAGCCGACTGGGTCCGCGCCTGCAAAGAGGGCCCCGGCGGTCGCCCCGCGAGTTCACCGTTCGAATACGGCGGCGCCCTCACCGAGACGGTCCTCCTCGGCGTTCTCGCCATGCGCCTCCCCAACCAACGCCTCACCTGGGACGCCGCGAATCTCCAGTTCGCCAACAACCCCGCCGCCGACGCCCTTCTCCACACCCCGTATCGGGACGGCTGGAGCCTGTAATTGACGTCACGCCGGAGCCCCGCCCCCTTTCATTCCCTTCTCCGATCTCCGAGCTCCCATGCACCGCCGCACCTTCCTCGCCTCCGCGTCTGCCGCCGCCTTCGTCGCCGCTCTCCGCGCCGCCGCCCCGACCCAGCGCGCCCCGCGCATTCTCCTCCGCTCCTCGTGGCAGGTCGTGAACATCGGCGACATCGCCCACACGCCCGGCGTCCTCGCCCTCATCGAAAAACAGCTACCGACCGCCGAGGTGCGCCTCTGGGCCTCCGGCGATCTCTCCGAGGAAGTGATCGCGATGGAGCACCGCCGGTTCCCCAAGCTGAAAATCATCAAGGGCACCCTCCGCGCCGACGGCACCGCCTCCAACCCCGCGCTCGCCGACGCCCTCGCGTGGACCGATTTCCTCCTCCACGGCTCCGGCCCGTCGCTCGTCGCCGCGAAAGACGTCGCCGCCTTCGCAAAACACATCCGCAAACCCTACGGCGTCTACGGCATCACGCACGGCACCAATCCGCCCACCGCCGAGGAACGGACCGTTTTTGACGGCGCGCGTTTCGTCTTCTTCCGCGACGAACGCTCGCTCGCCCTCGCCCGCAGCCAAGAGCTCAAGAGCCCCCTCCTCGACTTCGCCCCCGACGGCGCCTTCGCCTGCGATCTCCGCAACGACTCCGCCGCCGATGCCTTTCTCGCCGCCCACCGCCTCGAGCCCGGCCAGTTTCTCTGCTGCATCCCGAAGCTTCGCCGCACGCCCTACTGGCTGATTCGCAACACCCCCAAGGACGAAAAAATCCACGCGCGCAACGAGCTCATGAAAGCCGCCGACCACGCGCCGCTGCTCGAGGCGATCCACGCCGTCGTCCGCGAAACGAAACTCAAAATCCTCCTCTGCCCCGAAGACAAAACCCAGATGGCCGTCGGCAAAGAGCAACTCTACGACCCGCTCCCCGCCGACATAAAGTCACGCGTCGTCTGGCGCGAAAATTTCTGGCTCACCGACGAAGCCCTCAGCACCTACCGCCGCAGCGCCGGCCTCTTCGGCCACGAGCAACACAGCCCCATCATGTGCATCGGCGCCGGCATCCCCGCCATCGTCTGCCGCTGGGCCGAGCAAACGACGAAGGGCGACATGTGGCGCACGATCGGCCTCGGCGACTGGCTCTTCGACATGGATGTGGACGCCGACAAAAAGAAAGTCGCCCCCGCCGTCCTCGCGATGGCCAAAGCCCCCGCCGCCGCCCGCGCCCAAGCCGAAAAAGCCCGCGCCCTCGTCGAGGGCTACCAACGCGCCACGATGGCCGTCCTCGCCCGCCAGCTCGGCTGAGCCAGCCCGGCCGACTCGGCTGCCGCGGGGGCGGTCGCCGCGCCCTCAGCCGAAGAAACAGCCGATGATTCTGGGGCGTTGCCCCAAGCTGGGATCGCAGCGCGCCGTCGGCGCTGACCTGGCCAAGCGATGCAAAACCGCAAGTGGCGCGTCGGGATTATTGCGGGCCAAAGGCCCCCTCCCATCCCAGCCTGGGCCCTCGGCCCAGGTTTTAGACCCCGTGAAATATCCAGGGCTGCCAGCCCGATTCATCGGATCGCGTGCTCATGGTGTTTCCACCCCACCCCCGGTGCGGGCGAGGGCGGCGGGGATCTTTTGCTCGTAACGGGTGATCCGTTCGCGGTTGGCGGCCATCCGCGCTTGCTCGGCGTCGATCTCCGCCACGATGGCGCCGGCCTTCCACCTTCGCGGGGATTCGATTCCGTAGTTCGTGCGAGCACGTCATCCCGCTCTCCCGTTGACCGCTTCGCGCCGCCCCACCTAGCTCTCCCCACTCCCCCATGCGCCCCTCCCCGCTCCGCCTCACCCTCCGCTCCCTCGCACTCCTTGTCGCCCTCACCCTCGGCGCCCGCGGCGCCGCCCCCGCCGCGCCGGCCCCGGCGCCCGCCCCCCTCACCGCCGCAGAAAAAGCCGACGGCTGGCGCCTCCTCTTCGACGGCCAGTCCCTCGCCGGTTGGCGCCTCTACGGCCAACCCGCCACGACCGCCATCGGCCCCGGCTGGAAAGCCGCCGACGGCCTCCTCCAAAAAGTCGCCGGTATCAAGACCGGCGATATCATCACCGAGCAAACCTTCGACAACTTCGAGCTGAGCTGGGAATGGCGCATCGAAAAGGAGGGCAACAACGGCGTGAAATATTTCGTCACCGAAGCACGCCCCGCCGCTCCCGGCCACGAGTATCAGATGATCGACGACGATGCGCCAAAGTGGGCCAAACTCCACGCCGAGTCCAAAACCGCCTCCTTCTACGAGGTCCTCCCGCCCGCCGCCGACCGTCCGCTCAACCCGCCCGGCCAATGGAACCGCTCGCGCATCGTTGTCCGCGGCTCGGTGGTCGAACACTGGCTCAACGATCGCAAAGTCCTCACCTACGAACTCGGCAGCACCGCCGTGAAGGCCGGCCTCGCGAAGAGCAAGTTCGCCAAATACCCCGACTTCGGCCAAAAGCTCCGCGGCCACATCATGCTCACCGATCACGGCGACGCCGCCTGGTTCCGCGCCCTCAAGCTCCGCGAACTCCCCGCCCGCTAAACCGCCCGCGCCGCCCTCCTCGTGCGGGCGCGCGTCGCCCGACCCACCGAAAATCCCCGAACCTTCCGCCTCCTTTGTGAAAACCTACACTTACCTGACTTTCTTCGCCGGCCTCTTCGCCGCGACCGCTTCCGCCGCAGCCCAAACCGTCCCCACCCCCGTCCCCACCCCGGCGGCGACCGACGAAGCCCTCGTGCTCTCGCCCTTCGAGGTCAACACCTCCAGCGACGTCGGCTACGTCGCCACCAGTTCCCTCGCCGGGAGCCGCCTCAACGCCTCGCTCAAAGACACGCCCGCCATCATCGACGTGTTCACCAAGGAATTCCTCCTCGACATCGGCGCGACCAATCTGGAGCAGGCCATGGCCTACGCCAACAACAGCCAGACCGACGACGGCGACACCTTGCGCGTCAACAACGGCATCACGCAGACCGCCGCAGGCAACTCCTTCAACTTCCGCTCGCGCGGCATCCTCGGCAACAGCACCCGCAACTACTTCGAGACCCGCCTCGGCGGCGATTTCTACAACACCGAGCGCCTCGACGACTCCCGCGGCCCCAACTCCGTGCTCTTCGGCATCGGCTCGGCCGGCGGCATCATCAACAACTCCCCGAAGCGCGCCCAGTTCGGCTCCCGCTTCGCCGAGACTTCGCTCCAAACGGGCACCCAAGACCAGGGCCGGGCCACCCTCGACCTCAACCTCCCGCTCGTCCCGCGCAAACTCGCCGCCCGCCTCAACGCCCTCTACGACCACAAGGGCAGCTGGCGCGACTACATCGCCTCCACCCGCCGCGCCGGCACCGTCGCCCTCACCTACCGGCCGTTCGCCCAGACCGAAATCCGGGTCGACGCCGAGCGCGGCAAGGTCCGCGGCACCCTCGGCCGCAACTATCCCGTCGTCGATGGCATCACCGGTTGGTGGGGCACCGGCAGCACCACCGTCGCCTCCACCGTCACCACCGCCCCCACCGCGGCCCAGGTCGCCCTGGGCTACACGCGGCCGCTCACGGCCACCCGCCTCGTTTATGTCGAAAACCAAGACTTCGTGCTCAACGCGCTGAACACCTGGTCCACCGCGCCGGCCGGCGCTTTCGTGCCCACCATCCTGAACGATCCCGGCCGCGTGCCCTACCGCGCCAACGCCGCCGGCCCCGGCGGCCGCACGCTGCACGATTACGACCAGATCACGATCATCGGCGAACACCGCTTCACACCCACCCTCGTCGGCGAGATCGGTTACTACCACGAGTTCGGCTCTTGGACCAACTACGACGTCGGCGGCGACAACGTCACCCTCCGCGGCGACCCCAATGCGCTCCTCCGCAATCCCGCAAACTTCCACTCTTTCTCCGGCTTCCGCCCCGCCACCGATGCCTCCGGCAATCTCGTCAACCCCAACGCCGGCGGCACCTACCTCGAGACCCCGTGGCTCCGCCGCGTCGGCCGCACCGCCAGCGACAATCTCCGCGCCACGCTCGCCTATGAAAAGAACGCCGGGCGCTGGGGGCACCACCGCATGGCCGGCATGGCCCAGTATCAGGTCGAGAAAGCTCTCAACTTCACCGAGCGCGAGGTCTGGCTCGGCGCGCCGTTCAATGCGGAACCGACCAATGACAACAACTCCGTCTGGCGGCGCTCCTACATCACCCTGGGCGATTCCGCTTCGCAGCGGCTCCCCGATCCGCTCAACCCCGCCGCCCTCTCCGTCACCGTCCCCGGCCGCGCCACCCCCCTCACCAACGGCTGGGTCCAGCAGGGCGGCACCAAGAGCCGCCGCGCCATCGACAGCCAGATGTTCGCGCTCCAGAGCTCCTGGTGGCAGCGCCGTATCGTGACCACCCTCGGCTACCGCCGCGACGAGCTCACCCAGACGCGCATCACGCCCACCCGCGACACCACCGGCCTCTGGGCCGGCAGCAGCGGCGTGCAGGGCTTCTCGGCCAACTCTCCGAAATCTGAATACACGTTCTCCGGCAACACCACCACCGCCGGCATCGTGATCCATCCCCGCGAATGGCTCTCGGTCTTTGCCAATCGTTCCAAAAATCTCGGCCTGCCCGATTTCGCCCAACGCGTCGGCGCCGACGGCGGCGTGCCGCCTGCGCCCCAGGGCAATGGCATGGACGCCGGTCTCATGCTCAGCCTCCGCAACGACCGCATCGTCGCCCGCGCGAGTTATTTCACGACCGACGTCACCGACCAGGTCGGCTCCATGGGCGTCAACAACGCCTTCGCCCCCCGCTACGACCAGATCCTCTCCATCCTCGACGATCCCAACGGCGACCGCAGCACCGCCGACCGCCTCTACACCGCCGCCCAGCTGGGCCAGTATTCCGAACTGCGCCCCACCGCCCTGGCCAACGCCGACTCGCTCGACAACGCCAACCAGGGCTACGAATTCCGCGTCACCGCCAACGTCGGCGACGGCCTCCGCTTCATCGTCAACTATTCCTACAATCTCCAGGCGCGCGCCAACGTCTACAAACGCACCACGCTCCTCTTCGATCAGCTCGACGCATTCGTCGCCGACCTCGTCAAAGCCCATCCCGGCGTCGACGTCCTCAACGCCCGGGGCACGCAGGGCACCACGCTCGCCGACCTCATCGCCGTCAACCGCTCCGATCTCGACGGCCGCCGCCTCGACTTCGAAGGCGCCTACGGCAACCGCAAGCACAAGGCCAATTTCTTCGCCAACTACACCTTCAAGGACGCCCTCTTCAAGGGCTGGTCCGCCGGCTTCGGCGGCCGTTACCTCAGCCCCATCGTCGCCGGCCGCGTCTCCACCCAACCCGGCCTCCCGCCCCTCGGCTCGGGCGTCAACACCGGCGTCGGTTTCAACGGCGGCATCAAATACGGCGATCCCAGCCTGCGGTTCGACGGCATGCTCCGCTACCAGTCCCGCGGCCAGCTCCTCGGCCGCAACGTCCGCGCCAGCTTCCAACTCAACGTCCGCAATCTCCTCGACGATCACGCCATCGAGGTCCGCCGGCACAAGACCGACGGCCTCACCTTGGATCGCTTCGTCTTCACCGAGCCCCGCGAGCTCACCCTGTCCACCACCCTCCGCTTCTGACGGAGCGGCGGTTTCCCACCGCCGTCAGCCCGGCGCTCTCGTTCGATGAAGCTCGCGCTCCCCTCCCTGCTCTTCCTCCTCGCCTCCACGCTCATCGCCCAGCCCGCCGCCCGCCCCAAGCCCCCAGCCGCCACCGGCGCCGGCGAAGAAGCGGACGCCCTCGCCGCCGATGCCGCCGCGCACATCAAGCCCGACCGCATCGCGACCTACAAAACCGTCGGCACCGTCACGCTCGGTATCAGCATCTTCAATCCACCCGGCCACACGCCCGCTGCGCCGAAGCCCGGCATCGTCTTCTTTCACGGCGGCGGCTTCAATGTCGGCGCCCCGTCCAATTTCTACGCGCAGGCCCACTACCTCGCCTCGCGCGGCCTGGTCGCCCTCTCCGTCGAGTATCGCATCCGCACACGCCACCGGACCACGCAACGCGAGGCCATCATGGACGCCTTCTCCGCCATGCGTTGGGTCCGCCAACATACCGCGGAACTCGGCCTCGACCCTCGGCGCATCGCCGTCGCCGGCGGTTCGGCCGGCGGTTTCCTCGCCGCCGCCGTTACCACCCTCAGCGGCCTCGACGAACCCGGCGAGGATCCCACGACGAGCACCCGCCCCAACGCCCTCATTCTTTTCAATTCGATGATCGACCGCGGCCCCGACAGCCGCGCCTTCGCCAAAACCCACGCCGCCGTCGGCGACCAATGGAAAACCGTTTCCCCGCTGCACAACCTCTACCCGGACTTCCCGCCCACGATCCATTTCCTCGGCCGCGCCGACAAAAATATCACCGTCGCCAGCGCCGAGAAGATGAAAGCCGAAATTGAAAAGATCGGCGGCCGCTGCGACCTCCACCTCTACGCTGGCCAGGAACACGGCTTCTTCAACTACGGGCGCAACGACAACACCCACTACCGCCTCACGCTCCTCGAGACCGACAAATTTCTCACGGCGCTCGGCTGGCTCCGCGGCCCGCCCACCCTCGCCACCGAGCTCCCGCATCCCCGGTGAAACGCGGCCCGCATCGCGCCGGCCGCTCCCTCCCGCCGCGCCAACCGATGTCCTCGCGTCTTTCCCGTCTGCCCATGCGCCGACGATTCCGTGCAAACGGTCGCGCCGCTTGGTCAACGACCCCGTGATTTCGGCGGCGCTGGC
The DNA here is from genome assembly GCA_903948415.1 of uncultured Opitutia bacterium. Lineage (GTDB taxonomy): Bacteria > Verrucomicrobiota > Verrucomicrobiia > Opitutales > Opitutaceae > GAS368. The sequence continues at coordinate 14,949 of CAJAYO010000302.1, forward strand.
CTTCGCCCCCCCTGGTGGGTTTGTCCAGCGCCGCCGATTCGACTTCGGGCCACGTCCGCATCGCGAGGATCGCCGGTTCGTTGAACTCCGCCGGCGGCGTGCGCTTCACCCCCACCTTCGCCGCCGTGCGCGCTCTGCCCGCCGCGTCGTGTTCGGCTCCCGTTTGCCCCCTTCAGCCGGGTGAAACGCCCCGGCCCTCACGCCGTGCGATGTCGTCAACTCCGCCCCACGGCCCGGCTTCGTCGCGGCAGCGGCGCGCGCGCCGACCCCCGAGGCGGGCAAAACGACAACCCTGGGGAACAAGCGGTTTTTCAGGGAAATGAGATCGAAGTGAACCAGCCTTGAACCGTGGCCGAACTACCCCGCCGCACCTGTTCCGAGGCGGCCCGCATACCGGCCTTCGCGCTCGCCACCCCGCCGCACCGCGCCCCAAATTTGCTCTCATGAAATCCCTGCTTCGCGTTTTCGCGGCGTGGCTCGCCATCGCGTCTCTCCGCGCCGATTGGACGGCGACCGCGCCCAGTGGCCAGGTCGCCCTCACCGTGTCCCTCGACCCCGCCGGCACCCCGCGCTACCGCGTCACCCATCACGGCCAACCCGTCGTCCTCGACTCCCGCCTCGGCTTCGAAGCCGCCGACAAAACCCAAAACCTCCTCGGGGGCTTCGAGTTCGTCGGCACGCAGGAGCGCAGCGAAGACACCTCGTGGAAACCCGTTTACGGCGAGCGTGCCGTCATCCCCGACCGCTTTCACGAACGCACCGTGCAGCTCCGCCACCGCGCCACCGGCACGCGGCTCGATCTGATCACCCGCGCCTACGACGAGGGCGCCGCCCTGCGCTATGCCTTCCCGGACCTCACCGCCCCGCTCACCCTCACGGCCGAACGCACCGAATTCCGCTTTCCCGAAAACACCTCCGGCTACGAGGAGCACGGCACCGAGGGCGAGTATGCCCGCGTGCCCCTCCCCGCGATCAGGCAGAACTGCGAGCGCCCCCTCACCGTCGCGTATTCCGACGGCCGTTACGCCTCCCTCGTCGAGGCCGCGCTCGACCGCTACCCGCGCATGTTGCTCTCCCCGTCGCCCTTCACCCCCGGCGCCCTCGTCAGCGCCCTCTCCGGCCCCGCGACGCTGACGGCGCCCGCCGTCACGCCCTGGCGCGCCTTCATCGTGGGCGACCGGCCCGGCGATCTCGTCGAACGCAATCATCTCGTCCTGAATCTCAATCCGCCCTGCGCCCTCGCCGACACCGCGTGGATCAAACCCGGCAAGGCCATCCGCGAGACCACGCTCTCCACACCCGGCGGCAAAGCCTGCATCGATTTCGCCCTCGCCCACGGCTTCCGCTACATTCTCTACGACGCCGGTTGGTATGGCGCCGAAGCCTCCGACGCCTCCGATGCCCGCCGCGTCAGCCTCGATCCCCAACGCGTTGGTAAAACGCCCAACCATCCCGGCCTCGATCTCACCGAGGTCATCGCCTACGGCAAAACCCGCGGCATCGGCGTCTTTCTCTACGTCAACCGCCGCGCCCTCGAACGCCAGATGGACGAAATCTTCCCGCTCTACGAAAAATGGGGCGTCGCCGGCGTGAAGTTCGGCTTCGTCAACGTCGGCCCGCAGCAATGGAGCACCTGGGTCCACGACGCCGTGCGCCAGGCCGCCGCGCATCACCTCCTGGTCGACATCCACGACAGCTACCGCCCGAGCGGCTTCACGCGCACGTATCCGAATCTCCTGACGCAGGAGGGCGTCCGCGGCAACGAGCACATGCCCACGGCCGCGCACAACGCCACCCTGCCTTTCACGCGCTCCCCCGCCGGCCCCGCCGACGTCACAATTTGCGTCTACGACAAACGCCTCAAGACCACCCGCGCCCACCAGCTCGCCATGGCCGTCGTCGCCTACAGCCCGCTGCAATTGCTCTACTGGTATGACCGGCCCGCCCAATTCGACGGCGCCCCGGAACTCGCCTTCTTCGATCACGTGCCGACCGTTTGGGACGACACCCGGGTCCTCCACGACCAGATCGGTGCCCTGGCCACCCTCGCCCGCCGCAGCGGCCACGATTGGTTCCTCGGCACGATCACCGGCGCCGAACCCCGCGACGCCTCCATCCCCCTTTCCTTCCTCCCTCCCGGCAAAAAATTCAGCGCTCAGATCTACGAGAACGGCGACGCTCCCTCATCGAGCCGCGTCCGCACCGAAACCGTCACGTCGCAGACCGTCCTCCGCGCGAATCTTCCCTCCGCCGGCGGCCAGGCCGTGCGCCTCACTCCGCTGAATCCGTTCTTCGCCATGGACAACATCGCGCGCGGCGGCCCCGACCTCGCCCCCGCCCTGCTGAGCGATCTCGGCTACGACGGTTTCGGCGGCCGCGTCCCCGACGAGACGATGCTGCCCGCCATCACCGCCCGCGGCCTGAAATTCTTCAACGCCTACCACGTCCTCGACCTCGATCCCGCGAAGCCCGCCCCCAACGCCCCGCTCCGCACCTGGCTCGCCGCCATGCGCGGCCAGGACACCGTCCTCTGGCTCGCCATTAACAAGGTCACCCGCTCCGACGGCAAATTCTACGCGCCCTCCGCCCTCGACGCCGACGACTACGTCCTCGCCCAGATCCGCGCCCTCGCCGACGTCGCCCGAGCCCACGGCATCCGCGTCGCACTCTACCCGCACTCCGGCTTCTGGCTTGCCCGCGTCGACGATGCGCTGCGCGTCGCGGAAAAACTCAACCGTCCCGACATCGGCGTGACCTTCAACCTCTGCCACTGGCTCAAAGTCGAGGGCGCCGAACGCGATCCCGTGCCCGTGCTCCGCGCGGCGTTACCGCGCCTGATGTTCGTCACGATCAGCGGCGCCGATACCGGCGACACAAAAGCCATGGGCTGGGACCGCCTCATCCAGCCGCTCGACGCCGGCACCTACGATCTCGGGGCCTTCGTGCGCACCCTCCGCACCGTCGGCTACACCGGCCCGGTCGGCTTCCAGGGCTATAACATCAAAGGCGAACCGCGCGCCATCCTCACCCGCAGCATCGCGGCGTGGCGAAACTTCGGTGCCCACTGAGCCCGGCAATTGTCGGCTCGGCAATTGTCGGCTCGGCAACCGATGCAAAACTGCAATCGAGCAGCCCGACCCGACAGACACCCAGCGTCGCCCGGGGCACAGAATCCGATCCAACCACTCAATTGCACCGTTGCGACGGTCAAGAAAGGCGCGGCGAGTTCCCATTTCTGCGTAAATTTGATCCAATATCTCGGAGTCCCAGAGCACATCACGTCGCTTAGCGCAGGGCGGTTGGATGCCCGGTCGTCGTCCGCCTTGCGGGAAAATACGCCAGCCTCGACCGCAAATCTGCCGCCTTTGATTTCCCGCACGGATACCCCGATGACCCTCTGCAACGACCTCGGGATTCGAACCCACCCACCACGAAGTGATCGCGAACGGGATGATGAACCCGGAGCCATTACCAGGCCTTGCGCGCCCGGCATCGATCAATACCGACCGCTGATCCCGAAGTTCACGTAGGCGCCGTTGTCGAAGTCCGCCTGCAGCCGGCTGCGCTCGAAATAAAACCACTCCTGCCGCGCGTTGAACATGTTCTGCACGTCGCAATAGAACTCGAGCTTCGGTGAATACCGATAGCTCAGGTTCATGTTCCACGCCGTGCGCGCCACTTTGTAACGAAGGCGCGAGCGATCCGTGGAATAGCCGACCAGGTGTTCGCCCGTGTGATTCACGAGCAGGCGCGCACTGAATTTTCTCCAGGGGAAACTGAGGCCGGCGTTGGCGGTCGTCGGCACGAAGTTCGGCACCAGGTTGGTCGTGCGCGGTCCCGTCGTGCCGTAGTCACCCTCCGTCGTGAGCCGCGTGTAGTTCGCAAAAAAACTCATCCGCTTCAGGTCCGCGGGCAGAAATGCGAGCTGCTGCTGATAACTCATTTCGATGCCATTGATGCGCGCCCGCCCCGCGTTGAGATCCGTGATAAGATTGTAGCCGCCGTAGCTGCCGCCGTAGCCGTTGGCCGGTCCGTCGGGCACCGTCTGGCCGCCCAGTGAAACGATGAAATCCTTCAGTTCCTTGCGAAACACGCCGACGGAAAGCGCGCCCACCGGCTCGAAATAATATTCAAGGGTGAAGTCGATGTTCTCGGCAAACTGGGGCTTCAGCGCGGGGTTGCCGACGGTCAGGGTCTGCGTCTGGTCGTTGACGTCCTCACGCGGCACCAGATTGGCGAAGGGCGGGCGGCCGATGCTGTTGGACCAATTGGCGCGGGCGAGAAACGACCGCGAGAAGTTATAGGTGAGATACGCCCCGGGGAACGTATTGCTGTAGCGTCCCTCGATGCGCCGCGGGTTGTTGTAGTCGAGGCGCGCCCGCGCCACCGGATCGGGAACCGCCGCGACCGTCGCCAGAGTCCGCGCCCGCACAAACCCGCGGCCCGCCACCTCCGTCTCTTCGAAACGCAGCCCCCCGAGGGCCCGCAGTTGCTGCCAACGTGTGCCAGCCATGAAGTAGGCGGAGGTGACATCCTCGACGACCCGACGCGTGCCGAGATACTTTCGCGATTCGTCGTAGTAGCGATCCTCGAACCAGTGCGTCGGGTTTTTTTTCACGTGCTCGGCCACGTAGCCGACATGCGTGTAGGGGATCGGGCCGTTGCGCAGATTCTCGGTCGTCTGCACGCCGTTGAATTGAAAGAGGCTCAGATCGTCGTCCCTGCGGCCGGTCGCGGGATTGACGCCCACGATCCCGTCGGGACCCGCGTATTGCCAGCGCCGGTCACCGCCGACCTCCTCCGCCGCCTGGCGGCGGAAACGCCCGCCGGCCTTGAGGTAGTTCATCCGGCGCGCATCGAGGAAATATTTGGCATTGGCCGATACGCTCTCGAGCGTGCCGTTGCGCTCGTTGTCGCGCTTGTTGAGTTCGCTGTTTGTGTAGTTCTTCAGATCGAAGATGCTCGGCCCGTCCGTCTGCGTGAACTTCGGCCGCATCTCGTTGCCGGTCTTGTCGAGAGTCCAGCCCACGCCCGTCAGCCAAGTGCGGAAGAAACCGCCGGAGCCGACCTTCGGGCTGTTGTGGCCGTCGTTCTGCCGCACGATGCTCTCCGAATAGGCGACGTCGTAGTCGAGTGCGAGGCGCGCATAGGTGTGCTCGGCGCCGGCGTGCAATTGCCGCTGCGAATCCTCGAAGCGGTTCCCGTCGGTCTGCAGCTCGAACGTCGACGCCGGCACCGCGCGCACGCGCGTGATCTTGTCGGTGAAGTCGGGGAGGATCGCGTTGTTGCCCGTGGGCTGGCCGGCGGCGTTGAGCGCCGCGACGGTGCGTGAAGTGAATGCGCGCGTCCGCAGATACTCGAACGAGCGCTCGTGCGCGTCGTTGTAGATGCCGTTAAGAAAAACGCGAAACGTCGGGCTGAACCGGTAGTCGAGTTTCAGGGTCGCGCTCCTGTTCAGGCGGTTGTTGTAGATGTCGGCCGAGCGATAGTCCCACACGTAGGCGGGGCTCGTGGTGACGAAGGCGTAGTCCTGTGTCATCTGAATCGCGGACACCGCGTTCTCGCTGTAGAACATGCTGAACGTCACGCCCAGGTTCCGATCGCCGCCGAAGGCATCGAAGGCCTCCTGGTAGCTAAACGACGTCATCGGGTGAAGCGAGTGGTTCCGCGTCGCGGGGTTATGGTCGTAAAACGGCGGCGCCCACTTCGCGCCCAAGCGGTAGATCATCCGGCGCTTTTCTTTCATGCTGAGCGGCGAGCGCGTCTTCATGTTGATATTTCCACCGAGCGAGTCCGCATCCATGTCGGGCGTCGCCGCCTTTGTGACCTCGATCGTGTCGAAGAACGCGCCCGGGATGCTGTTGGTGCGGAAATTTCGGTTCATGCCGCCCGAGCTCGCCATCTTATTGCCGTCGACCGTGACGGAGTTGAGCGTGTGATTGGTGCCGCGGACCATCACCTCGCTCACGACGCCCTCGCCGTTGAGGGAGCCGGCGATGCCCGGCAGCCGGATGAGCAACTCGCCCGCCTCGCTGTTGGACAGGTTCCCGTAGGCATCGAGCGCCACGACGCTCTTCACGCTGTCGGCATTGCGTTGGGCCGTGAGCGCGGCGGCATTACCCTCGCGCTCGCCGACCACACTAAATTTCTCCAACCGATAGGCCTCGGAGCCCAGGTCGAACGAAGCCGACACTTGCTCCCCGGCCGCGACCGCGATCCGGCGCTCCTCTCGGTTCAGCCCGGTATACGTCACGACCACGGCGTGGTTGCCCGCCGGAACCTGCTGGATGAAGAAGCGCCCCAGCGAGTCGGTCAGCGTGCGCACGCCGAGCGCGGGGATTTCGACCGCCGCGCCTTCCAGCAGCGCCCGCGTCGCGCCGTTGCTCACCTGCCCGGAGATCTGACCGACAGCGCTCGGTAACTGAATTTGCGCCACCAGCCCGCCTGCGCCAGCGGCCAGCGCGACGAATAAGAAACAAATAACGCAACGGATCGGAACATGGGATAACATAGGGGCTAAGAGGTCGGAAGGGGGGGGATGAGACTGTCTGACCGTTGCTACAGTAGCGCACCCGGCGGTGAGTGTCAGCCCGATTTTGGGGCGAAGAACCTCAGATTTTTTGTCAGGCTCACCGCCGTGATTCTATCGGTTCGAGTGAGCGGGCGCTTCCCGCCCTATCATTCGGCTGCGGATTGGCCGCGGATTATGCCGAGATCCAAGGCAAATTCCGAGCCGGCGTTGCTGCCGACGTAGTCGTTCTCGAAACTATCGCCGAGATAGACTCACGGGGCCTATTTGAACAAAGGGTTGGGAAGCGTTTTGGGCGGCTGGCCGTTCTCCGCGACGGTTAAACTCTCGGCCTCCACGACGAGTGGCAGCGAACGCCACTGCTGCGGCCGGGAAGTCTCCGGAGAACGTCCATTGATTGCGACTGTAGGCGTAAAGTTTTCTCCGCCGATTGGCGGCACGCCCACGCGGATCGCGATGCGATCGGCCACCGATTCTCGTGCGCACCGATGGCCTGTTCTGCGACGTCGAGGACGTCTTCGCCGGGCCGCCCCAACCAGACGCGGCTCGCCGTGCAGAAGATTGTCTACGGCGTGCATGGGCGGTTCTGATCATACGATGCGATCCTGCGCCGGGTGATTCTCGCCGCGCTGCTTGCGTTGGAACTTTTTATAGCCGCCGCATCCGGACTTGAGCCGAGGGAAAGCCGGGGCGCGGGGTCCCTCGGCAACCACACTTCGCTGGCCTCCGGAGGAGCTAGAATTTCCGGCCGACTGTGAAATAGAAGTTACGCGGATCGTCGATCGTGTTGCTGCCTTGGCCGACGGCGAAGGTCGGAAAAATCACGTCCGTCAGATTCACGAGACCGGCTGCGAACGACCAACTGCCGTTCCGG
>CAJAYO010000303.1 GCA_903948415.1 uncultured Opitutia bacterium
AGCTGGATCGCTGGTTGCCATCACTTTCTTCAACTATGAACTAGCCTTCACCCCCTGAGAGGAGAATCGTCCCTGAAAGTGGAGACAAATCCGGAAAGTCGGGCTAGGGGTCGGCTCTGTGCCGGGCAAAAATGGGCGAAGGCGTGTTGATGAATTCGCTTCTCATCTCCGCGTTGTCGCCGGCCATCACGCCAAAACACCGGCGCGTCCTTCATTTCGTTTTTCACTCGGAACGGTCACGCCCCGAGACTTGGCCTCGCGCCGTTTTGTGATCTCCAAAGTCGCGATGGTCATCTACGTCACGACGAACAATCTCTCGGTCGGCCCGGGCACCCGCTCCGCTCAGCCCGTTCCCGCACTCGCGCCGTAGGGCCCCCGCCGCTGCCTGGGTCGCACGGAGCTTCAGCCCGTGCTTTTGCGCCGATCCGCCTGCACCTCCCCACGCGGGCCGAAGCCCCGCGTTCCCCACGCTGGCATGCCGGTTGCATCCGCCCCCGGAATGCCTTTCCTCGCGCCCTCACCTCATCTCGGAATGCCCTCCACCCTTCGCTCCGCCTCCGCTCTCCTCGCCCTCGCCTCGCTCGCGCTCTTCGCCGTCGCCCCGCCTCGCGCCCACGCCGCCACCCCCAGCGCCGTCTTCGACGACCTCAAGGCCCACGCGACGCCCGACGAACTCTACCGCCTCCTCTTCGCCCTCCCCAAGGGCGGCGACCTCCACCACCACAGCGGCGGCGGCGTCCCGATGGACTACGTCGTCGAGTATTACACCAACCCCGCCCGCAATCGCGGCCAGAAATTCTACCTCCGCACGACCGTCGCCCACGTGCCCGGCGCCCCCACCCCCGCCCTGCCCGAGGTCCTCTTCCACGTCGTCCGCGAGTCCACCTGGAAAACCTTCCCGCCCGCCCTCCGCGCCCAGTGGACACTCGTGACCGATCTCACCGCCGGGGAAAAAGCCGCGTGGCTCTCCAGCCTCAAACTCGATCTGCCCGGCGAAGGGCGTGACGAGTTTTTCGAAAAAACCTGGTTTCGCCTCGGCCCCATCTTCAGCGACCTCACCCTCGGCCCCGACCTCCTCGTCGAAAACATGAAGGCCTTCGGCCGCGAAAGCGTGCGCTACCTCGAGATGCAAGTCAGCCCCTGGGGCGCCACCGACGCCGACGGCCAGCCGGTCTCGCCCGAGGCCTATTACCAGGCCTACCGGACCCGCCTCGCCCAACCCGACGCCCTCGCCACCGGCGTCACCGTGCGGCTCCAAATCGTCGTGCTGCGTTTTCTCCCCGGCGCCGAGGCCAGAATCCGCGACGCCTTCGCCTTCATCGACGCCCACCGCGATCTCTTCGTCGGCCTCAACCTCGCCGGCCGCGAGGACAACGGCAAAGGCCAGGCCGCCCGCTTCACCGAGGTCTTCCGCGAGATGCAGCGTAAATTCCCCCGCATCCCGCTCGCCATCCACGCCGGCGAATCCGACGAGGCCAACGCCAACATCCGCGACACCCTGCTCCTCGGCGCCGACCGCATCGGCCATGCCGTCAACATCCTCAAAGACCCCGCCACCTACCTGCTCCTCCGCCACAACCGCTACCTCGTCGAAATCAACTTGGTGAGCAACCGCGTCCTCGAATACGTCACCGATCCGATGCAACACCCGTTCCCCGTGCTCCTCCGCACCGGCGTCCCCGTCTGCCTCAACACCGACGATCGCGGCATGTGGGACTCGAACTTCACCGACGAATACGTCACCGCCGTTTCCCACTATAACTTGAGCTGGGCCGAAGTCGTTTCCCTCGCGCGCACCAGCCTCGTCCACGCCTTCCTCGACGAACCCACGAAGACCCGCCTCCTCACCGACTACGAAAAAGCCCTCGCCGCCTACGAGGCCCGCTACCTCACCGCCGACTGGCGCACCGCCTCCGCCTCGATCGTGCCCATCGTCTCCCACTACGGAAAAAAAGCCTTCCGCCTCACCGCCCCGGTCACCCTCGGCGAACTGCGCTGAGCGTCGCGGTTGCGTTCCCCACTCGCGGGCCTCAGAGATAACCGCCTGAAAACGAAGTCGCCTTCTTCCCGTTCCACTCCGTCGCGCCCCAAGATCCTCACGGTCGACGACGCCAAGGCCGTGCGCCTCCTCACGCAGCGCGCCCTCGCCGCCTTCGCTTGCGTCCTGAGCGAAGCCCCCAACGGCTACAACGCCCTCTTCGCCATGGAGCGCGATCTCCCCGACCTCATTCTGCTCGACGTCAACATGCCCACCATGGGCGGCCTCGAAATGCTCACGATGATGCGCTCCAATCCCACCCTGCGCGCCATCCCCGTCATCATGCTCACCTCCCCGGCCGACCACGCCGTGCTCGACCAACTTTCCGCCCTCGGCATCAGCGGCCTCGTCCAGAAGCCCTTTACCCCGGCCGCCCTAATCGAGAAAATCCGCGCCGTCCTCGAGCTGCCGCCGGCCGCGCCCGCCCCGGCCGCATCGGCCTGAGTCCCCCGCCCCGTCCGAAGGGACGAAGCTCCCTTTCCCCTCGCGCTCAATGACCCCGGGTGGGCCGGGCGCTCCGCGCGCGGCTCCGCCAGTCACACCTCGCCCCTCCCTCCGCCGCCCGCGGAACGGCCGGCCCACCTCGGGCGCCGCTGGCAGGACAGTGAAATGCGCCCCACCCCGGCGACGCCCCCAAGCTTCCTGTTGCACTCGGCCCCGGCCGGCCGCAGGGTTTCCGACCCGGTACTGATCCGCCCCGGGACTTCATGCCTTTCCACACTCTGCGACGCCTCGGCGCCCGCCTCTCTTCCGCCGCCCGCTGCCTCTTCGCCCGCTCCGAGTCGCCCGAGGAGCGTTATCGCGACTTCAACGGCCGCTACTTCTCCGGTTTCTACGAACAGGAGCGCATGCTCGCCGACAAACCGCGCATGAAATTCTATCACGCCGCGATCCAACGCCACATCCAGCCCGGCGACCGCGTCATCGATCTCGGCACCGGCACCGGCATCCTCGCCGCCCTCGCCGCCCGCCGCGGCGCCGCCCAAGTCTACGCCATCGACCACTCCTCGATCCTCACCACCGCCCGCACCCTCGCCGCCGCCAACCACCTCGAACGCGTCGAATTTGTCTCCACCCACAGCACGGATTTCTCCCTCCCCGAACGAGTCGACGTCATCCTCCACGAGCAAATGGGCGACTGCCTTTTCGACGAGGCCATGGTCGCCAACGTCAGCGATCTCCGCGACCGCCTCTTGAAACCAGGCGGCCTGATCCTGCCCAGCCGCTTCGAATTTTTCTGCGAGCCGATCAAGATCCGCGACGAGCGCCACGTCCCGTTTATCTGGGAACTCGCGGTGCACGGCTACGATTACTCCGTGCTCGAGCGCCAGCGTCCGCAGGACCCCGACTACTATCAGGTCCGCAGCAGCGATCTCGCCCTTGTCGACCACTGCCTCGGCGAACCGGCCCCGCTGCTCACGCTCGATCTGCACACCGTCAACGAAGCGGCCCTGCCGCACGTCCTCACCTTCTCCCGTACCGTGGTCAACGCCGGCCGCCTCGACGGCTACGCCGTCTACTTCCGCGCGCTCGTCGACGACGACCTGAGCCTGGGCTCGGGCCCGCTCGACCCGGGCCGCGCGCCCCACTGGGGCTTTCGCATTCTCCGCACCGACCGCGACGATTTCCTCGTCGGCGACACCATCGAGGTCCGCCTCACCGTCGGCCGCTGGTCCGAAATCGACACCTGGCGCTGGTCGCACGTGAAGCGCGCCTCGACCGAGAGGGATGTTGCACCCGCTTCCGCCCGGCCGTCCTGACCGGCGCGCGGCCGGCCACGCGCCGGGCGACGGCGGACGTTTTTGCGCCGGCCCCCCGCCTTCAATACCGGCTCATCACGCCGTAAAAAATAAACCACGCCAAGCCGCTCCAAAGCGCGACCCCGGTCAACGCGAGCTTCAGCGTCACCGCGACGTCGGCCGTGCCCAACACCCGGAAAGCCAGCCCCAAAATCACCGCGCTCCCGATGCCGGCGAGCAGCAGATAGTCCCGCGTGCGCCGGCTGAACGTCGGGATTTCGCGCGGCGGGGGCGGTTTGGCCCCATGCCGCCGCAATTCGTGCAGCAACTCCTCGTTCGTCGGAAAACGGTCGGAATCGGCCGCGCGCGCCGGCTCCGTCGGTTTCTTTTTCAGCGTGAGTTTGGGGTTTTCCGCCATGGCTCGTCTGTCCGTAGCTACCAGAATCGGGGCCCGAGACCAGTCCGGGTTTTCGCGCGCCCTACTGCGGCTTCGGCACCAAACTGTAGATGAAATGATCCACCCTCCGGTTGTGGAGCACTTCGGCATTTTTTAGCGTGCTGATTTGCTTAAATCCCAGCCGTTTCACCAACGCCAGCGCACGGACGTTCTCCGTCGCCACGCCCACGACGATGCGGTTGACGAGCAACTGGGTGAACGCGTGGGCAAACACCACGGGGCAACACTGCGCCATGATCCCCTGCCCCTGCGCCGCCGGCACCAGCCACCAGCCGGGAAACGCGATGCGCGCCGCCGGATCGATGCGATTGTGCCCGATCACGCCGACCAACGAACCCATCGACCAAATCCCCGATTGATACGCCCGCGTCGCCGCCCGGTCCCGCAACGCGCCCGCGATGAATTTCTCCGAGTCCGCCACCTTCACCGTCGCGTCGACCCACGGCAGCCACTCGCGCAGCGTCGCCCGGTTCGCCTCCACCACCGCAAAGAGCGCGGCGGCATCGCCCGGCTGCAACAGCCGCAGTTCGAGCCCGGGATTGATTTTGTGACGCAGCATGGCGGAAACGTGGCTCCTGTTGGGCCCCGAAAATCCCCGGGTGGCAACGGCGGAGTTCGGCCGCCCCACACAATCCGGTTCTGACCTCCCCGCCCCGGCCCCGCTCTCTGCACGCCACCCCATGCACCACTCACTCGCCTTCCTCCGCGGCATCAATCTGGGCGACCGCCGCGTCAAGCTGGACCGCCCCGCCGCCTGCTTCGAGGCACTGGCCTTCACCGGCGTCGCCACCTTCATCGCCAGCGGCAACGTGATTTTCTCCGGCCAGTCATCCGACGGCCGGAAACTCGCCCGGCAAATCGAGCCATCCCTCTCAGCCTCGCTCGGCTACGACGTCGACACCTTGGTTCGCACGCACGCCGAAGTCGCGGCGCTCGCCGCGCTCTCTCCGTTCGCCCCGGCCGACCTGCACGATCCCGCCACCACCATTCCCGTGGGCTTTCTCTCCGCCACCCTGACGCCCGTACAGCAGCGCGGGCTCGAAGCGTGCCGCTCCGACGTGGACGAATCGCGCGTCGGCGGACGCGGATACTCCTGGCTCTGCCGTAGCATCAAGACCCACGAGTCGAGGATCTGGGCCTCGCGAGAACAGGAAGCGCTCACGCTCCCCGCCTCGTCGATGCGCAACCTCACGACGATCGGCAAACTCGCGGCCCTCTACCCGGCGTATGGCTCACCCGCTTCGCGCGGCGAGCCACCCACTCCGCCCGGCTCAGCCTTTCTTCGCCAACATCGCCGCCAGCACGTCCGGCTGAATGTCGCCCTGCACCGCGTGCAGGTGGTGCAACACCCCCATGCGGTCCTCGGCGCTCGACGACGAAATCTCGATCATCCAGTCCTCGGTCTTCGCCGCGGCCACGACCACTTCGTCGGCCCAGGCTATGACTTCGGCCGCCGTCACGGAGCCGTCCGTGATGCCCTTGATAAAATACTCCGCCATCGTGCGGTGGTTCGCAGGTGTGTCCATAAGATCGCCCAGCAGACGCGTTGGCGCGGGAAACTCAACGTGTTTCCTGCACGCGGATGCGCCGGTATTCGATCTGCCCCTTGTCGCTCTCGACTCCGATCGGGCCGGTCGCCGGCACCGGAAACGCGTCGACCAGCACCTCGCCGTTGCACGTCGCATGCGCGAGACCGCCCTTCACCGTGACCACGACTTCGTTCCACTCGAGCGGACGATAGTGCTTCAGGGTGAGCCACGGGCCCGCGAGATGAAAGTCGCGCATCTGCAGCTGCGGCTCGCGCACAAACACGCCGCTGTCGGCATTCGGACTCGCGCGAAACTCCAGCTTCAGCACGAAGTCGCGCGGAAATTTCCGCGTCGTCATCAGCTTCCGATACGCCCGCTCCTCCCGGGCCACGGTGACGACGAGGCGGCCGTTGCGCGCCGCGAAACGCCCGTCGTCGCTCCCGGTCTTGCCCTCGAACGCGGGTTTGTCCGCGTAGCCCCAGCCGGTGAGATCCCGCCCATTGAACAAACTTTCGAATCCGGGCTCGGGCGCAAAATCGTCGGGCCACGCCGGCGCAAGGCCGACCGTCTCCAGCACGGGCCGGAGGGCGGCGGACAGCTTGATATAGCCTTCGGAGTTCGGATGCAGCAGATCGGGAAATTCCCCGGCCTTCGCGTCGCCCTGGGCGTTGGCAAACAGCGTCCACGTGTCCACCCACGTGACCTGCGGCTCCTCCTTGAGCAACGCGAAGCACTGCTGGTTGATCTTCTTGATCTGGTCCGCGGGACGTTTCTTGGTCGCGGAACTGGGAAACACCGCGCACAGCACGACCGGCATCGTCGGGTTGTGGGCCCGGAGGGCGGCGAGAATCAACTTGAGATTGGCCGCCGTGGACTCCGGCGCCGCCCCCTCCTCGAGGTCGTTCGTGCCGATGAGCAACACGATGCCGCGCGGCTTCAGCGCAATCACATCCTCCTCCAGCCGGAGCAGCACACCGCGCGTCGTGTCGCCGCTGATGCCGCGGTTGACCGTCTTGATGCCCGGAAAAAGCTGCGTGAGATTGGCCGCCCAACCCTGCGTGATCGAGTCGCCCAGAAACACGAGTCCGTCCTGATCCTGCTTCACCCGCTTGGCCCAACCGCTGCGTTTCTCGGTCCAAAGCTTCTGAAACCAGTCGTAACGCCGGATCGGCCCCGTGCCCGGCAGGCCGTCGTCGCTCGCGGGGAGCACGAACGGCGCCGCGGCGGACCGCGGCGGCATCGCCGCAGGCGCCGCCGCGGGCTGCGCGTGGCCGACCGCACCGAAGAGCAGCGCGGCGCCGGCGAAGGAAAGGGTCAGGCGGGATTTCATGGTTCTCACTTGGTCCAATTGACGTTGCCGACTTCCGCCAGCGGAATGCACCCGTCGTAACGACCGGGCACCGGGTCATAGTGCAGCACCGTCTTGCCGACGCGCTCCGAGGTGAAATAGCCGACCACCGTCAGCTCTTTGATCTGGTGAAAAAACGTCCGCACCTTGCCCTTCGCCGCCTCGGCCGTCGTGACGAGCAACGCGTCCTGCTGCGCTCCGGTCAGCTGGGCAAACCCGCGGCCGTGGGCCGCCCCGCTCGCCGCCTCGAGTTCGGCCAACCCGGCCACCACCACCTTCCGGTCCTCCTCGCCGAGAAATTTGCCCACCATCAGATCGATGAACGCCGGCACGCCCACGTCGAGCGCGCCCGGCGTTTCGCTGCGGGGCAAAATGCGGTCGGCGATCGCGCTCACCGCCTCAAACTGCTTCGCCGTGAGATAGACCGGCTTCGCCGCCGCCCCGACGGCCGCCGCCGCCGGCTGCGCTTGGAGCACGCCGGTAAGCAACGACGGTGAAATGGCCACGCCCAGCAACATCGCCGCACGGGCGATCGCGGCGCGACGCGTCATCATCGGCACGTCCGAGGATTCGGGCTGGGTGGAAAGGGGAGAAAAGGAGTTCATGGTCCGGAGGTGTGGCGGTTAGAGATTGCCCTTTTTCAGCTCGCTCACGGCCTGGTCGCAGGCGCGTGCCGTGAGCGCCATATAGGTGAGCGACGGGTTCACGCACGCCGCCGAGGTCATGCACGCGCCGTCGGTGACGAACACATTGGGCGCCGCGTGAACCTGGTTCCACTTGTTCAGCACCGAAGTCTTCGGATCGCGGCCCATGCGGGCGGTACCCATTTCGTGGATGCAATTGCCCGGCGCGCTGTTGACCACGTCGTCGAAGCCCGTGACGTTTTTCAACCCCGCCGCCTCCAACATCTCGACCGCCGAGGCCTTCATATCCTTGCGCATGGCGTATTCGTTTTCCTTCCAGCCGCAGTCGAAGGTCACCGTGGGCTGCCCCCACTTGTCGCGCAGCGCCGGATTCAGCGTGAGCCGGTTCGCGTGGTAGGGCAGGCACTCGCCCCACGCACCCATCCCGAAGCGCCACGGACCGGGCGCGATCAGGTCCGCCTTAAACTTCGACCCGAAATGGCTCAGCTCCTTGATGCTGCTCGCCCAATCGAGCCGGCTCGCGCTGCCTTGGTAACCGAAGCCGCGGAGGTAGTCCTTCCGCGCCGTCTCCTTGTTCAGATTGCGGAAGCGCGGAATGTAGATGCCGTTCGCGCGCTGCCCGCGGAAATATTTGTCGGCAAACCCGTCGGAAATCCCGCTCGCGCCCACCTTGAAGTGATGGTCCATCAGGTTGTGGCCGAGTTCGCCGCTGTCGTTGCCCAGCCCGTTCGGAAACCGCTCCGACTTCGAGTTCATCAGAATAAACGTCGAGGCCACGGCCGACGCGCAGGAAAAAATCACCTTCGCGTGGAATTCGATCACCTCGTTCGTCTCCGCATCGATGATCCGCACCCCGGTCGCGCGGCCCTTGTCCTTGTCGTAGATGATCTGATTGACGATCGAGAACGGCCGCAGCGTGAGATTTCCCGTCGCATACCCGGCCGGCAGCGTGGCGGCGTTGCTGCTGAAATACGCCCCGTAAGGACAGCCGCGGATGCACCGGTTGCGATACTGGCAGCTCGCTCGGCCGTTGAGCTCCTTCGTAAGATTCGCCACCCGGCCGATGATCATCGGGCGACCGCCGAAGGACTCCGCGATGCGCCGCTTCACGTCTTTCTCCAGACAGTTCATCTCCATCGGCGGCAAAAACTGGCCGTCCGGGAGATGCGGCAAGTTCTCCAGACTGCCGCTGATGCCCGCGAACCGCTCCGCGTAATCATACCACGGCGCGATGTCGGCGTAGCGGATCGGCCAGTCGACGGCGACGCCCTCCTTCGCGTTCGCCTCGAAATCAAGATCGCTGAACCGGTAGGACTGGCGCCCCCACAGCAGCGAGCGCCCGCCGACGTGATAGCCGCGCATCCAGTCGAAGCGCTTCTCCTCCGAATAGGGATTCTCCAGATCGTTGACGAACCAGTGGGCGGACGCCGGATGCGTCGTGTAACCCGTGCGGGCTTGCTTTTCCTGTTTGGCGAGCTCCGCCGCCGGCAACCGCGTGCGCCCGGCAAACTCCCAGCTCTCGGTCGTCGCCGTCGGATAGTCGCCGTGCTTCACGTCGCGACCGCGTTCCAACACAAGGGTCTTCAGACCTTTTTCGCTCAGCTCTTTCGCGGCCCAGCCGCCGCTGATACCCGAGCCGATGACGATCGCATCGTAGGTGTTTTGTTTTGTGCCTGCGCCTTGAATGTTCGCCATGGGGAAAATGAAATCGTCTGCGGGTGGATCCGACGGTGGGGGAAAACGGGGGACGCCGAGGGTTGAATACCGCGTTTCACCGCGTGGCAACCCGAACGTTTGTCACCGCGCCGCCATCAGCGCGTTGAGGTCGCGATACGCCATCGCGCCGTCGGTGAGCGGCCCCGACGTCCCGCTCCGCAGAAATTCCGCCACGAGCGCCGCGGTCCGGCCGAACATCACTTCCGGAATGCCCGAACCCGCGCTGAGCCGCCGCGCCCCCAGCGCCGCCACCTCTGCCGCCGCCGGCAGCCCTGCCCGCGCCATGACATTGAGCGGGAGCTTCACCGTCGCCGCGATCAGGCGGATCTGCGCCGCGGCCACCAAACCCGGCACAAAGATCCCGCTCGCACCCGCCTCGCGGTAGCGCTCCGCCCGCGCGAGCGTTTCCGCGACCCGCACCTCGGGGGCGAACGTGTTGCGCAGATAGGTATCGGTCCGCGCGTTCACAAACACGTCCACGCCGAGCCGCCCGCCGACTCTGCGCGCTTCCTCAATTTTCCGGCTATGCAGCTCGGGACTTCCGCCCGCATCTTCCAGATTGATGCCCACCGCGCCCGCGCCGACGACCCGCGCGACATGCTCCCCGACCACCCCGACTTCGTCCGAATAGCCGCCCTCCATGTCCACCGAGAGCGGCACGCGGATCACGCGGGCGATCTCCGCGACCGTCGCCACCAGCACCTCGACCGGCAATTGTCCCCCGTCGGCGTAACCGTGCGACCACGCGACGCCGGCACTCGTCGTCGCCACAGCCTTCGCGCCGAGGCTTTCGACCAGCCGCGCCCCGCCGGCGTCGCTCACGTTGGGGAGGAGCAACAGGCCTGCGGCATGAAGCTGATGGAAAAGCGCGGCATGGGCCGGAGGGAGTGACGACATGAAGTTGAATTGAAACCGCCGCAGCCGGCTCAGGTTCCCCGCACCCGCAGGCGGGCCGTAAAGCTCCACTGCCCCTTCATGTTTTGGATTTTCAGCAGGAACTGGTTTTTCCCCTTCTTCAGCCGCAACGGCACCACCTCGTCATCCAGCCGGCTCGGGCGCTGCACCCATTGGTCCACGATGATCTCCCCGTTGAGCCACAGCTTCATCCCGTCGTCGCTGCCGATGCCGAGCCACGCGTCGGTGTCGTTGGCCACCTCGATCTCGGTCCATGCATAGCCGATACAGTAGTCGAGGTCGCCGTGGCTCGCTCCGTCCATGAAATCCACGAGTCCGTCCTCGGCGTTGAGCTTTTTCCAGGCGAGCTTGTGGCCGTCGATCGTGAGTTTCTCGCCCGCCGTCGGCCGCACCGTGCCGGGTCCGCCCGTCTCGGCAAACCAGTCGCTGTTGAACGAATTCACCTGCGACGCCTTGGAGACGGTCTGGCCCGAACCCGCGGTCACCGCCTGCATCATGAGCGTGCCGTCGACGCCGACACTGGCCACCTTGGAAAACGACTGCTCCGGCACGCGGATCGCTTTCAACACGAGCCAGCTCTTGAGCGGCAGTTCGGCCCGCGCCTCGCCGTTGATCCACGCCGCATCGGCCGCGCGCTGCTGGTCGGCCGGACCCACGTTGAACGAATAATGAAAGCTGCCGGGCACCGGCGCGCCGTTCTCGATGGCCGGCACGAAAAGCGCCATCTTCCTGATCGCCTCGCTCATCGCCGGGACCACAGCCGCGGGCATGTCGGCCCCGGGCAGCATCTCGACGGAGGCCACCTTGCCGTCGGGTTCGACGGCGATCTTCGCCTCGATCCGCGCGATGCCGTTTTGCCGCAGGCCCTCCACGCGAAACAGGTCGGCCAACAGCACCGGCTCCGCCCGCCGCGTCGCAAACTCCACCGGCCGCACCGCGCCGAGATAGTGCGCGCGGTCGCGCGCCGTGCGCGGGTTGGCCGGGTTGAGCTGCCACAGCAGGTTGCTCACGCCGTCCACAAAGTGCATGAGGTCGACCATTTCATTGGCCGGTCCGCCGAAGAGCGGCACCCCCTCGCGCGTCATCAACATCATGACAAACCCGCCGCCGGGCACGAAGCGCGACAGCAGCTTCATCTCCGACTGTTTCTTCGGATCGACCACGCTCCAGCTCCGGCTCGACGGCAGCGACGTGACATTAAAGCCGGAGTTCCACGTGCTCATGACCACCGCAGCCACGCGCCCCGGATACACGCGTTGGATGCGGTTCAGAAACGGCGTCAAATTGTCGAACAGGTGCCACGAACCTCCGCTTTGCCGCGACCGAAAAAGCACGATGAACAATTCCGGCTCCGGTAGCTTGGTGAGGTCCACCGGCTTCAGGGCCCCGCCCTCCACCCGCATCAGCCGCCCGACAAACTCACTCGAGGCTTTCCCCTGCGCTTCGCTCCATTGCGCGGCCCGCGCCGGCCGTCCTTCCACCGCCTGGAAAAACCGCACGCAATCTTCCGGCGCCAGCACCCGCATCGGCATGAACTTGCTTGTCGTCCCACCCGTGCGAAACAGCACCAGAGGCCCCAGCGCTTCCACCGGTTCACCCCGAAACGTCTTCCCGCTCGGATCCTTCCACTCGGACACGGGCGCATCTGCCGCGACGGCCTGGCCGAGCACAACCAACCCGAATGAGGTCATCCGCACGCAGCGGGAGGGGAAAAGCATGGGGCCGAAGGAGGGTGCCTGAGCAAACAACGGGCCGCCCGCCGGGCGCGAGGAGTTTTTCGCGGCAGCGCTGTCGGCGCGAAGTCGCCGCGGTCTGCGCTTCCCAAACCGCCGGCGCGTTGCCATCTCTCTCTCCATGACGTCACCCCGCCCTCTGTCTCGTCGCGAGTTCCTCCTGTCCGCTTCCGCCGCACTGGTCACGACCCGTCTCGCCGCGGCCGCCGAACTCGCCGCGCCCGCCGCGGTCGCCGAGCCGATCATCGATATTCACCAGCACACCAATTACGGCGGACTCCGCGACCCGGCCTACCGCCAGATCGGCCCCGCGCGCACCCACGCCCAGCTGCGCGCCCACCAGCTCGGCCTGGGCGTCACCACCACGATCCTCCTCCCCGCCGGCCGCGAGCTCTTCGGCCCGTCCACGATCAAAGGTCGCGCCAACGGCCTCGAGGGCACCGTCTCCGCCAACGAGGACAATCTCGCTCTCGCCCGCGCCTATCCGAACGAATTCGCCTTCGGCGCCAACGAGGTACCCGACCTCCCCGACGCGCCCGCGGTCATCGAAAAATACCTCAAGCTCGGCGCGGTCCTCATCGGCGAGCAGAAATTCGGCGTCGAGTGCGATTCGCCCGCGATGCAAAAACTCTACCAGCTGGCCGAGGCTTACCGTGTGCCGATCCTCATGCACTGGCAGGTCGGCAGCTACAACCAGGGCTTCGACCGCTTCCACACGATGCTGAAGAAATATCCCAACGTGAATTTCATCGGCCACGCGCAAACGTGGTGGGCCAACATCGACGCCAAGTGCGACAACGACCCGCGCCGTCTCTACCCCACCACCAAGGTCACGCCCGGCGGCCTCACCGATCGCTATCTCAGCGACTATCCGAATATGTTCGGCGATCTCTCCGCGGGCTCGGGCGAAGGCGCCTTCAAACGCGATCCCGATCACGCCCGCGACTTCCTCGCGCGCCACCAGGACAAGCTCCTCTACGGCAGCGACTGCAACGATGCGACGGGTGAACTCGCCGTTTGCTCCGGCGCCCGCCAGATCGCCCAGGTCCGGAAGTTCTGTCCGAACAAAACCGCCGAGCGAAAGATGCTCTACGGAAACGCCAAAAAGCTGTTCCGGCTCTGAGCGCAATCCGGCCGATTCCCTGCGGAGCAGCGTCGCACGCTACTTCTCGCGGTTCCGCGGGTGAAACTTCGCGTGCTGGTCGAGCAGCCGTTGCGGCTCCACCGCCGTGTAGATCTGCGTCGTAGAAATGCTCGCGTGGCCGAGCATTTCCTGGATCGCGCGGAGATCAGCCCCGCCCGTCAGGAGGTGCGTCGCGAACGAGTGGCGCAGACCGTGCGGCTTCACGTTCTTGGTGAGTCCCGCCCGCAGGGCATGTTTCTTCACCAGCTTCCACAGCATCACGCGCGAGAGCGCACTCCCGCGGCTGTTGAGAAAAAACTGGCTGCCCGTCTTCGGCTTCACGAGGTGCGGCCGGCCGGAGACCAGGTAGCTGTTGAGCGCATCGAGCGCTTTTCCGCCAACCGGCACGATGCGCTCCTTCGCGCCTTTGCCGAAGACGCGGATAAACCCATTTTCCAGGTCGACCTGCTGCAGCATCAGCGCCGCGAGCTCGGACACGCGCAGTCCGCTCGAATAAAACAGCTCCAGCAGCGCCCGGTCGCGCAAGGCCCGAGGATCGCCCCCCGAGGGCGCGGCGAGCAGCCGCGCGACCTCGTCCGACGACAACGTGCCCGGAATCTTCCGCACGATCTTCGGTCCGGACAGCAGCGCGGTAAAATCGTCGTCCCGGATTTTCTCCCGCACGAGGAAGCGCGCGAGCATCCG
>CAJAYO010000304.1 GCA_903948415.1 uncultured Opitutia bacterium
GATGCGGCGACGCCGACGGCGCGGTTGACGGCGTGGTTGTGGTCGCCGGATGCCCCCGCGATGGACCTGCGGCACTACGCCACGCGCGCCCACGGGCTCAACGCCACCTACGAGGACGTGCAGCCCGGGATGAGCCAGGCCTACGGGGTCGCGCGCACGAGCGAGTTGACGCTGTATCCTTCGGGCGGCGTGCCCGCGAAAGCGGCGACGGTCGCGATGGCGCGGGCGGGAGAAAACCGGCCGCTGCTGGTGGCGGCCCCCGCGTATCTCCACTCGACCGGCGTCTTCGGCGTGTGGAGCCTGCCGGACCGTTCGACGCCCTTGAAGAAAGTGGTGGAGGAGAAACTCGATTCCGTGCTGGCGTTCTACCAGCAGCAGGTGGACGAGCGCCACTGGTATGGATTCTGGTATTTTGGCGACTACCTCCACAGCTATAACCACGCGCAGCACGTGTGGTACTACGACTGGGGCGGCCATGCGTGGCAGAACACGGAATTGGGCGTGCCGCTGTGGGTGTGGACGAGTTTTCTGCGCACGGGCCGCGCCGATGTGTTCCGGCTGGCGGAGGCGCAGACGCGCAACACGAGCGAGACGAATGTCTATCACCTCGGGCCGATGGCCGGACTGGGCTCGCGGCACAACGTCGTGAAATGGGGCGACGGCGCGAAGGAAGCGCGGGTCAGCCAGGCCGCGCACTGGCGGCCGTATTATTACCTGACGACCGACGAACGCACGGGCGACATCATGCGCGCGCAACTGACGTCCGACCTTGCCGCGGTGAAGCACGATCCGATGCGGCTGGCGCAGCCGGTGCTCCCGCAGGATCCGAAATATCCCGGCCGCATCCGCATCGGGCCCGACTGGTTTGCCCTGTGCGGCAACTGGATGACGGAGTGGGAACGCACGGGCGATGGGCAATGGCGGGACCGCATCAACGGCGGCGTGGACGCGATCCTTGCGATGCCCTATTGGATACGCTCGGGCGTGCGCAACGGGCTCAACCCGGACATCGGCGGCGACAAGATCGGACCGCTCAAGGGCGGCGGCAGCATGACCGTGGGCTACGATCCGGCGACGGGGAAACTCTTCCCCATTCCCGATCCCGTCGTGGGCACGCAGGTGCCCGTGAACTACAATCTCTCCACCATTCAGGGCGGGGCGCAGGTGATGTTCGAGTTGGTGCCGTTGCTGGGCCGGGCGGATTGGGCGAAGGCCTGGCTGCAATACTGCCGGCTCGGCAGTGCCCCCGGCGACGTGCTGGACCGGGACCGGATCACGGGCAACGAGGGGGCCGACGCGCAGTATGTCGAGGCGGCGCAAGGCGGCCCGCGGCTCGCGGCCTACGCCTACGCGCAAACCAAGAACCCGGCGTTTGCGCAGCGCGCGATCGCCGCGCTGAGCCGCGCCCGGGGCGCGACGCCGCGGCTCGTGAGCGGACCCGATTCGCTCAATCCCGTGCATGAGTCGGCCGGCATGTCCACGAACGACGCGGCGCAGACGAGTCTGACGGTGATCGAGATTCTCGCGCTGTGTGCCGATGCGTTGCCGAACGAATTACCGCCGGCGCCCGCGGGCGGTTTCGGCGGCCGCGGGGGGCGGGGTGCACGGGGCGGGCCCACGCCACCGCCGGCGGCTGCGCCAGAGGCCCGCAAGCCGTAGCTGCCCGATTTTTTTCGCCGACCCTCGCCCTTGGCTTTTTACGCGGTCAGGCCTCTGGGCTTATCGGGCACCCCGGAAGCCTCCGGCATCGCCGCGAAGGGCCTGGCGTTCGCGCTGAACGCCCATGCCCTCCGGACCTGGAC
>CAJAYO010000305.1 GCA_903948415.1 uncultured Opitutia bacterium
CGCGTGCCCGCCGGATTCACCCTCAGTAACGGCGTGAACATGGACAACCAATCCACCGCCTACCTCACCGGCCTGGGCGGTTCCGCCCTCCTCAACGACCTCATCACCCTTCGCAATCAGGACTCGCTCAGCGGCGTCGTCCCCCGCCAACACTGGATCAACAAGGCGAAGAGTGTGACCGTCGATCTCACACCCCACAAAGACTTGGCGCTGCAACTTCGCTACAGCCACGACGACCGGATCAACCGCGCTCTCTCTCCCCTCAGCACCCAGTTTTTCCATCCGGACCACGTCGGCAATCTCGCCACCGACGCCAACGGCGCCCCGCTCCGGCAGTGGGCCGCGTTCACTTCGCTCGGCGGTTCGCCGTTCTCGACCGGCGCCCATGGCTACAAGGCCACGCTCGTCGGCCACCGCGATCTCGGCCGCTGGGGCGACCACCGCCTGAGCGCGTTCTACACGGGCTCAAGTTCCTGGGTCGTCAGCCGCACCGCCCGTTTCTACGAGATCAACGCCGACGGCAGTTGGGTGCAGAATCGAGCGCAGATCACCAACGCCGATTCTGGCCGCACCCAGATGCCGGCGTTCTGGCGTCCGATTTTCTCCGGCGCCATGCCCGGCAACCTGAAGTGGCCGCAGGACATCATCGTCCACCCGAACGGCAAACGTTACGCGTGGAACACCCAGGTTTATCCCGGCGCCGTGCCCGCCACCGCCGGTAACCCCGAAGGTCTCGGCGGCCCGCTCAACGCCCTCGGCCAACCGACCAGCGGCGCGTTTGCCAACGATGACACCAACGAGAAAGGTTACGGCACGAGCTTCTCGAGTTCCTACTGGAAAGGCCGGATCGACACCCTCGTCGGCCTCCGCTTCGAAAACGCCGAGACCATCCGCACGACCACGACCGTATTCAAAGGCCCGATCAACTACGGCAGCAAAACCTACGGCGTCGTCTTCGACACTCCCGTGAAGGGCGTCCGCGGCTACCTCAACTACGCCGTGAATCAGAAGATCAATTTCGCCACCGACCGCGACGTCTTCAACGTTCTCCTGCCCATCGGCAAAGGTGAGACCAAGGAGGGCGGCCTCAAACTCTCGCTCTGGGACCACCGCGTCTCCGGCAACGTCACCTACTACCAGACCGCCGGCGAAAACTTCGCCGCCAGCCTCGGCGGCGTCCGCGACGACGTCGATCCCAACGGCATCAACGGCCGCAACGGCGGCGCCGGCTACGTCTTCAGCCGCGTCTCCGACGGTATCAGCGCCAGCCTTTCCGCCCGCCCGTTCAAGCCTTGGCAGATCACCTTCAGTTGGACTCAGGCCAACGGCTCCGAGCGCAGTGACGTCATCCTCCCGATTTTGTACAACGACGAGTTCAATACCACGACCGTCGGCGGCCAGTCGGTCGTCGCCCTCAAAGACGCCGCCTCCGGCGCGTTGTCCCCCTTTTTGGTGCCCGTCGATCCGAAGGACCCCACCGGCCCCACCACCGCCCTCTCGCTCGCCATGCTGAAAGACAATACGAGTCCCTACTTCGCCAACCTCGATCCCGACTCCGGCGCCATCCTCAACTCTCAGGCGCTCGGCCTTCGCACCACCGGCGTCGGCACCACGAAAACCGCGCTGCCCATCTCCACCCACCAACTCGGTTTTGTGCCGCCGGTCCCCCAGCTCATCGTGCGCAAAGCCGGCGAAGTCACCACCGGCTACGCGGAAAATTCCTTCAGCAACATCAACCGTTTTCAGGTGAGTGAAGGCCGTCTCAAGGGCCTCGTGCTCGGCCTTTCCACCACCTACGCCCGTAAATTCCGCGGCTACATGTATACCGACGCCGCCGACGCCAATAAGCGCAAAATTTTCTACTACCCCGACAAGCTCCAGAACAACGGCTTCATCGTCTACCGCTTCCGGGGCTTCGCCAAGACCCAGATGTCCGACCACCTCAACGTCGACAACCTGCTCGACCGCCAAAAACTCCTCGCGCGCCCGCGCAGCACCAACGGGACGATCCGCTACTTCCAATACCAATACTCCCCCCGTAAATTCGCGCTCACGACCAACGTGACGTTCTGACCGCAGGCTGCCGGCGGTGGGCATCCACCCCGGGCGCTTTCACTCTGAAAAATCCCGCGTCCTCCAAACCGTCCCGCCCCCCGCGATGCCCTTTTCCGTGCGAATCATCGTTGCGGTGGGGTGTTGGGCCCTTGGCGTCTGTCTCAGTTCGGCCGAACCGCCAGACGCTCCAGCGAAGCTCCTCGCCGCCGCCGACGACGAAGCGTGGCTCCGGGCCGACGGCACGCTCCTCTTCCATGACGCCTTCGAGCG
>CAJAYO010000306.1 GCA_903948415.1 uncultured Opitutia bacterium
GCCGCCGAGGCGCTGTTTGGTTTTTCCCGGATGATGGTCGGCGGGACGTTGCTGGAGACCCTGCGGCACCACGAGGTCGCCGCGCTCGCGGCGCGGGTCGGCGCGGAAGGCGCGGTGATTGAGCAGGAGGTGCGGATCGAGAGTCCCACGGTGCGCGTGCTGCAGATCAGTGCGGTGGGGCTGCGCGATACCGCCGGGGCGGCGGCAGGGGCGGTGCTGGTCTTTCATGACGTGACCCGGCTCCGGGAACTGGAGGCCGTGCGGCAGGATTTTGTGGCGAACGTGAGTCACGAGCTGCGCACGCCGCTCTCGCTGATCAAGAGCACGGCGGAGACCCTGTTGGACGGCGCGAAGGACGATCCGGCGGTGGCGACGCGGTTTTTGGAGATCATCGACAAGCACGCGAATCGGTTGGCGCTGCTGATCGACGACCTGCTGCTGCTCGCGCGGTTGGATGCGGGACGGGTGGAGATGAAGTTCGAGGCGTGGGCGCTGCGGGAGGCGGCGCAGGATTCGCTCGACGATTTCGGCATCATGGCGCGGGCGCGGGGCGTGACGTTGGAAAATGCGGTGCCCGCCGGCCTCGTTGCGCGGGCCGATCCCGAGCGGTTGCGCCAGGTGCTGTCCAATCTGATCGACAACGCGATCAAGTACGGCCGGCCCGAGGGGCGCGTGACGATCGGCGGGCGGCCGTTGGATGAGAACCGCGTGGAGCTGACGGTGCGCGACGACGGTCCGGGCATTCCGCCGGAAGCGAAAGAACGGGTGTTCGAGCGGTTCTACCGGGTGGACAAGGCGCGTGCGCGCGAGCAGGGCGGCACGGGCCTGGGCCTCGCGATTGTGAAAAACGTGATGCAGGCCCACGGCGGGGAAGTGCGCGTCGAGAGCGCGCCGGGTGCGGGCACGACGTTTTTTCTGACGCTGCCGGCGATGAAGGACGAGTGAGGTTCAGCGAGCCGGAGTGGCGGCGACGAAATGGGCGGCGTCGTCGGGGCTGCCGCGGCCGGAGTATTTTGCGAACTGCGGATAGGGGAACAGCGGGCGCGTGCGCCGGACCTTGCCGTCCTTGTCCTTCGCCTCGCCGAGCAGGCGGTCGGGCGCCTGGCCTTCCTCGACCCAGCGGATCAGCGCCGCCTGCGTGCCGGCCGGGGTCGGTCCCGCGCCGCGGAAGCCGTGATCGACGCCGGGCACGAGGAAGAGGCGGGCGAATTGCGCGACCTGCGCCGCGCCGCCCATGCGCTGCTGCACCTTCTCGTAATACTCGATCGTGCTTTGCGGCGGGATGAGCTGATCCGCGAGCCCATGCGTGATGAGGAGTTTGCCGCCGCGGTCACGGAAACGCGTGAGGTCGGGATTGTCGGCGCTGAACACCGGGCCATAGAGCTCGGCGGACTGACTTAAGAACAATTCGAATTCGTCGCGGGTGAAGAGGCTGCCGTCGTAGCTGGGATTCTGTGCGAGAAAAAATTTGATCCAGTCCCAGGCGATCGTGAACGGCTTGCCCGTCAGCGGTGTGCCTTCCGTGCCCGCGACCGCGGAGAGGTTCGTACCCCGCGGGTAGCCATACCAGAGGCGTTTTCCGTCGCGCGACCGGGCGCCGTCCCAGATTTGCCGGATGAGCTCCGCGTCCGCCGCCGTGAAAACCTCTTCGCCGGTTTGGGTTCCCACCAGTGCGGTCGGATCCCACGCGCAACGGAGCGGATCGTCGATCACCCCGTCGGTCACGCCGTCGGCGGCATCACACGCGGTGACGGCAGCGGCAGTGGCGGCGTCGAGTTTGGCCTTCGAAACATAATGATTCGCCTCGCGCATCACCGCCTGCGGCCACAATCCACCCGGCACCATCCGCGCCCAATTCACGGCCGGACAGCCGGAGAAAATGCCGTCGTAGTCCTCGGGGTAGCGTTGCGCCTCCATCAATCCCTGGCGACCGCCGGTCGAACTGCCGATGAAATAGGCGTAGCGCGCGGGCTTCCCATAGAACGCCTGCGTGAGCGCCTTGCCGACGACGGTCATCTCGTGGATGCCGAGGTAGGCGTTGTCGCGGATCTCCGGCCAGTTGAGGCGGCCGTTGGCGTTGAGGGCAAAGGCGCCGCTGCTGCCTTCGTGGCCGGTGTCGGTGGCGGCGGCTGCGAAACCCTGCGTCACCGGTCCGCGCAGACTCTCGGGCCGTCCGCCCATGAAACCGCCGCCGCCCGTGCCCATGAAACGGCCGTTCCAGTTTTTCAGCGGGAGTGCGACCCAGACCGTCACGCGATCCTTCGCGGGCGGATGCGTGACAATCGCGGTGATGCGGACGGATCCCTCGGTTTCGTTGAGCGTGACGGATTCGATGGTGGTGTTCGGCCAGGCGACCTTGCGCAGGCCGTCGAGCGAGAGAACGGGCGTGGCGTCGGGGTAGAGCGCGGCGGGCCGCTGGGCGAACGCGCTGGCGGTGAACGCGAGGACGACGACCGCAAAAGCCAAACGAGTTTTCATGGGGTGGGACAAGCGGGGAGGAGGAAAGCCGGTGCCAACGGCAACCGGCGGGCGGCCTTACTGCCGGCGAACTCAGGGCGTGAAATTCTTCAGCCACGCCACCTGCGGCCAGTCGGCGCCGACGGTGGCGGGCTGGGCGGGGCCCGGGGTGCTGCGGCCACGCTCGATATCCGCACGCAGGAGGCGGCCGAGACGTTGGACGATTTCGGGGTGTGCGGCGGCGACGTTGGTCGTTTCGGCGGGATCGGCGGAGAGGTCGTAGAGTTGGAAGGGCGGAAGGGTGGCGAGATCGGTGCGGTGGGTTTTGAGCCATTGGCTGGGGGCGGGCGTGGGCGAACTCCAGCCGCCGGAGCCGGGCCAGAGGAGGAGTTTCCAGCGGCCCTCGCGGATCGAGAAGCGGCCCTCGGCGGAGTGGGCGACGAGGGTGGTGCGGGCGGAAGATGGGGCGGTTTCGCCGCGCAGGAGTGGGAGGAAACTGACGCTGTCTTCGGCGGCGGTGGCCGGGGATTTGGCGGCGAGGAGTTCGGCGCAGGTGGCGAAGAGGTCGAGTTGTTCGACGAGCGCGTCCGTGGTGGAGCCGGCTTTGATGACGGCGGGCCAGTGCGCGATGAACGGCACGCGGTGGCCGCCTTCGAAGAGATCGGATTTGTAGCCGCGGTAGCCGGCGCTCGGATCATGGTTGAACTTCGCGTGGGCGGGGACGTCGGCGGCTGGGGCGAAGCCGTTGTCCGAGGTGACGATGAGCAGGGTGTTTTTCGCGAAGCCGTGCTTCTCGAGGGCGGCGACGATCCGGCCGATGTCCGCGTCGACTTGCAGGACGAAGTCGCCGTAGGAAGTGAC
>CAJAYO010000307.1 GCA_903948415.1 uncultured Opitutia bacterium
CGGGGGAACGGTATTGTCGAGGTCGAAGGGCGGGTATTTGCCGCCCCAGGCGTTGTGTTCCCAGTCGGTGAGGGCGACCTCGCCGGTCTGGTCGTTCTTGACGAAAAGGGGACCGTGATCACGGCACCAGGCGTCGTTCGTAGGGTGATCGTAAAGAGTCACCCGGGACAGCACGGCCTTGGCCTTGGCGATCAGCGACCACGCGCGCTGTTGGAGCGGTTCCGCGACGTTGATACGCACTTCCTCGTAGCGGCTGATGTGCGCGACGATCTCGGCAAATTTCGCGGGGATCGGGCGAAAATGACCGGGCCAGGTGGCGAGGTTGTGCGGCCAGGAAAGCCAGACGGCGACCTGCGGTTCCCATTCGGCCGGCATGCGAAAGCCCAGCGCGGCGGGGGTTTTGATTTTCGGGGCGGACATGCTCAGTCGATAAAACGCTTCGTGAGGTCACCGTAGGCGTCGATGCGGCGGTCCCGCAGAAACGGCCAATGCGTGCGCGTGACGTCGACTTTGCCGAGGTCGATCGGCACGAGGAGAATTTCCTCCCGGTCGACGCTGGCCTTGGCGAGGATCTGGCCGCTGGTGCCGGCGACAAAACTCTGGCCCCAAAACTCCAGGCCGTCTCCGCCGATGGGCTGCTCCAAGCCGATGCGGTTGACCGCCGCGACATAGCAACCGTTGGCCACGGCGTGGCTGCGCTGGATGATTTCCCACGCGCCGTGCTGGTTGGGGCCATACTCGGCTTTTTCCTTCGGATGCCAGCCGATGGCCGTCGGATAAAACAGGATCTCCGCGCCCTGGAGCGAGGTGAGGCGCGCGCCCTCGGGATACCATTGGTCCCAGCAGATGAGCACGCCGATCTTGCCGTATTTCGTCTGCCACGCGCGGAACCCGGTGTCGCCGGGGGTAAAGTAGAATTTCTCGTAGAACAGCGGATCGTCCGGGATGTGCATCTTCCGGTAAATGCCGAGCAGCGAGCCGTCGGCGTCGATGATGACCGCGGTATTGTGGTAGAGGCCGGACGCGCGTTTTTCGAAGAGCGAGGCGACGATCACGACGCCGTATTTTTTCGCGATCTTTTGGAAGGCCGCGGAGCTCGGGCCGGGGATGGGTTCGGCGAGATCGAAGTAGGCGTGGTCCTCGCACTGGCAGAAATACTGCGAACGGAAGAGCTCCTGGGTGCAGATGATCTTCGCGCCTTTTTTCGCCGCCTGTTCGGTCAGCGCGAGGGTCTTTTTGAGATTGGCCTTCGGGTCGGCGCCGCAGGCGTGCTGGAGGAGGCCGAGGGTAACTGTGCTCATGGAGAAAAAGCGCGGGAGGCGCGGTTCAATAGACGACCTTGTTGAGCGGGTATTCGACGATGCCTTCGGCGCCGAGCTCCTTGAGCTGCGGGATGATTTCGCGGACGACGCTTTCGTCGATGATGGTCTCGAGCGCGATCCAATCGGGCGAGCTGAGCTGCGAAATCGTCGGGTTGCGCAGCGCCGGCAGGGCCTTGGCGACGGCCTCGAGGGCGGCCTTCGGCAGATTCATTTTGAGGCCGACCTTGGAGCCGGCTTCGAGCGCGCCGCGAAGGAGCAGCGCGATGGTCTCGATTTTCTTCCGCTTGGCCGGGTTGGCCCAACTCGCCTTGTTGGCGATGAACTTGGTGTTCGTCTCCAGCAGCGTATCGACGATCCGGAGCTTGTTCGCGCGCAGGGAACTGCCGGTCTCGGTGATGTCCACGATGGCATCCACGAGGTCGGGCACCTTCACTTCGGTGGCGCCCCAGGAAAACTCGATCTCCGCCTTCACGCCTTTCTGCTCGAAATAGCGTTTCGTGGTGTTGATGAGCTCGGTCGCGATGCGCTTGCCGGCGAGATCGGCGACGGATTTGACCGAGGAGGACTCGGGCACGCACAGCACCCAGCGCGATTTCAACGTGGAGGCCTTGCTATAAATCAGATCGCAAACCTCGACGACGTCGGAGTTGTTTTCCAGCACCCAGTCGTGGCCGGTGAGGCCGCAGTCGAAGAACCCGTGCTCCACATAGCGGCTGACCTCCTGCGCGCGGACGAAACGGCCGTCGAGCTCCGGGTCGTCGATCGACGGCTTGTAGGAACGCGAGCTGGTCGTGATTTTCCAGCCGGCTTTGGCGAACAGGTTTTTGGTGGAGTCCTCGAGACTGCCCTTGGGCAGGCCGAGCATCAGGAGTGGCGCTTTTTCAGACACGCGGCCAAGGGACACGCCGCAGCGGGCGCGTTCAAGCAATTTCCTCGGTGCGCCCGTAGTGCGGGCGCATCTCCCTTTCTTGCAGTGCTCAGTTTTCCCGGGGTGGGCCGGGCGCTCCGCGCGCGGCTCAACGCGTCACGCCACGACCTGCGATCCGCCGCCCGAGGAGCGGCCGACCCACCGCGGGCGAAGTTGACAGGAAAGTGAGCTGCGCCCCCGGCGGGCGGCCGGCGGGCGCATAGGTTGACAAGGCCGTAGGCGGTCCTGATAGTCATATGCAGATCGGTTATGCCTAACACGCTTCCCACCCGTACCGAGTCCAAACCGCTGATCGTCATTGTCGAAGACGAGGCCGAGCTGGCCGCCCTCATTGCCACTCATCTGGAGCGCGCCGGCATGCATACGCAGATCTGCAGCCGCGGCGCGCACGCGTCCAAGTTCCTCAAAAAGAATTTTGCGAACCTGCTGCTGCTCGACATCACCCTGCCCGACCAATCCGGGTTCGCACTGATGGAGGAGCTCAAGGCCGGGGGGATGGCGGTGCCGGTCATTTTTCTCACGGGCAACATCGAGGAGACGAGCAAGGTGCGCGGCCTCGAAATGGGGGGCGACGACTACATCACCAAGCCGTTCAGCTATGTGGAACTGGTGGCGCGCATCCGCGCGGTGCTGCGGCGGACGGAGACGAAGGCGGACCAGAACCTCACGAAAAACGTGAAGATCAGCGACGAGCCGTTCGATTTTTGCGGGGCGACGATCACGCCGGAGCGGCTCGAAATTGCCTTTCCGCAAGGCGAGGCGTTGAAGATCGGCCGGAAGGAACTGGGCATCCTCGCCTACCTCAATGCGCACCACGGGCACGTCATCACCCGCCAGGCGCTGATCCACGCGGTCTGGGGCGTGCACGCCGATGTGCGGAGCCGTTCGCTCGACCAATACGTGGTGAAGGTGCGCGATCTGTTCAGCGAGCACGGGCTCGATCTGTCGGCCTTCCGGACGGTGCACGGGATCGGGTATATTTTCGATCCGAAGGGCGTCTCGAAAGAAGGGCGCTGAAGCGGAGGACGGGGGACGGAGGACAGGGGACGGAAAAAACCTCGGCCTTGGCGTGACTATTTCAGCAAAAACGGTCCGGGGGTTTGCAGCATTGAACCGAGCATTTTTCCGATTTCCTTTTTTTCATTGAGCAGCGAGGAAAACTCCGCGTCGGACAGGTAGCCATCGCGATGGGCGGTCAACCACCCGTGCTCCACCTCGTGGTTCTCAGTATCGGCATCCGAAAGTTTGCTCCCAAAATGCGCCTCGTAGCGACGCTTGCCCCACGCTTCAGAGATATTCGCCCCGACGGAACGGGCTGCGCGACAAATCTAATCAGTCAGCGAAAAACGTTCCTCGATCGGCCATCGTTGCGAAATGACGAAGATGCGCGCCGCCAGTTCGAAGGCCCGTTGGTACACTCGCAATTCCGTGGAGCGCGTGATTTGCATGTCCGGCCCCAGTTCTCTGTTTTCGGTTCTCCGTCCTCGGTCATCAGAACAGCTCCGCCTGGTGGTAGCGGGCGCGGGCTTCGGCGAGGGTGCTGCGCATTTCGAAGGAATCGAGGAGGCGCAGGAGTTCGCCGACCTGCGGGGCGGTCTTCTCGGCGGCGACGGTCGGGAGCGAGAGATTCAACGTCGTGAGTTTCAGGTTACGGCGCAGTTTTTCCGCCTCGGCGGCCACGGCCTCGCGGAAGCGTTCCGGTTTCAGCTCCGCGGCGTGCGCGATGATCGCCTCCAGGCTCCCCCACTCCGCCAGCCACTTCGCGGCCGTCTTCGGGCCGACGCCGTTGATGCCGGGGATGTTGTCGGACGTGTCGCCGACCAGGGCGAGGTATTCGGCGATTTGCGCGGGCGGGACGCCAAATTTTTCCGTCACGCCCGGCGCGTCGAGCAGCCGCCAGCCGAGCTTCGGATTCGCGGTCGGCGGCGGAAGCATCATCTTGATTTTCTCCCCGACGATTTGGGCAAAATCTTTGTCGCTGCTCACGATGAGGACCTCGTGACCGGCGTGGGCGAACGCGACCGCCTGGGCGGCGAGGAGGTCGTCGCTTTCGACGCCGGACTGCTCGATGCCGACGAGGCCCATCGCGCGGGTGAGGAGTTTGACGGGTTCGATCTGTTTTTGCAGGGCCTCCGGCATCTCCTCGCGATGCGCCTTGTAGTCGGGATGGAGTGCGAGCCGGTCCTGCGCGCCGTCGAGATCGAAGAAAACGAGGATGGCCTCGGGTTTTTCCTGGTCGGCGAGTTTCCAGAGCGACTTCACCCAGCCGTGCAGCGCGCCGGTGGGAAATCCGTCGGCGCGGGTGAGCTCCGGCATCGCGAAATAGCAGCGGTAAATGAGATTGAAGCCGTCAACGAGGAGCCATTTGGACATGGGAAGATCGGATGGATTGCTTCGTCTCCGCACTCCTCGCAATGACAAAGGGCCGGCCGAAAGCCGGCCGGGGGCGCAGCTCCCTTTCTGGCCCGCGCCGCCCGAGGTGGGCCGGCCGCTCCGCGGGCGGCAAATGGGAGAAGCGTGGGCGACGGAGCCGCGCGCGGAGCGCACGGCCCACCCGGGGCACCGGACCCGGCACGACACTCAGATGCGCGCACCCGGCCGGGGGCGCAGCTCCCTTTCTGGCCCGCGCCGCCCGAGGTGGGCCGGCCGCTCCGCGGGCGGCAAATGGGAGAAGCGTGGGCGACGGAGCCGCGCGCGGAGCGCACGGCCCACCCGGGGCACC
>CAJAYO010000308.1 GCA_903948415.1 uncultured Opitutia bacterium
CCGCACACGCCGGAACCGGGGCAGGCCCTCGGCCGGCTTTTTCTGCTGCCCACGCTCGCCCGCCAGGATCTGGTCGGTGAGCGGCGTGCGCCGCGCCCCGAATTCCCGGCGCTTCCCGATCCCGACCCGCTCCCGTCTCAACCCGCCCGCCGGCGCCCGATCCACAGCTGATCCCGTGCACGGCCGTCGACCGGCGGGACCTGTTCGATCGGGCAGATTTGGTCGCGCCAGGGCGCGATCACATGATCGCCCCGCGCGGTCTGCCCCGCCGCCACGGCCCGGGCCGTCGTTGAAAACCGGCCGACGCCATCGGTCCGGGGCGGCGAAAAACGCGTGGGCGGCTCACTCCTCGAGCTCGACGTTCCAATACGCGACGTCGAGAAAATCTTTCCAGACTTCGTGGTGTTGCTGGTTGCCGAGCACGAGCGAAATCACGGGCCGCCACTTCGGTTTCACCGGCTTGCGGATCAACCGCATGTGCGCCTCGTGCGGGAGGCGGTTGGCCTTGCGCGTATTGCACTTGATGCACGAGCACACGATGTTCTCCCACGTCGTTTTGCCGCCGTAGCTGCGCGGAATCACGTGGTCGAGATTCAGCTGCTCGCGCGGCAGCACCCGCGAACAATACTGGCACGTCGCCTTGTCGCGCTCGAAGACATTGTTGCGTGTCAGCTTCAGCTCCTTGCACGGGAGCCGGTCAAAAAACGTGAGCAAGATCACCCGCGGCAGCCGGATCACCCGGTTCGGTGTATGCACCGTCTCGAGCGCCACGACCGGCGGATTGCTCACCGAGAAATCCATCCAATCGAGCAGGGCGAAGGTCCGAAAATCGTCGTCGTGCTGATGCACCACCTGGGCGTGACCGCGGGCCAGCAGCCCGAACGCGCGCCGTGCGCCGATGATATTGACCGCCTGCCAGAGGCGGTTGAGAACCAAGACCGGTTGATCGAGGGCGACGTCCACGAACTCACGCCAATAGCGGCGCCGGACCGGCACTGTCAAGGGCGCGCACTGCCGTCGCGCCGTGGTCGCGCGTTGGTCGCCCTCCCCGCGCCGCGCACCGGCGGCGGCCGGCGCCTGCGCGCCACCGGTGCCGCCGCACTCGCCGAACCGCCGTTAGGCGTCCGGGGTTTCGTTCTCCGGTCCCGCCAGCGCCGGCGCAAGGGCGATCCCCTTGAGCATAATGCCCGCGAGCTTCTTCACGATGAAGTCCGCCTCCCCCTCCGCCACATCCGCCAACGTGTGCCGCTGGTGGATGTCGAGCGCACCGACCACATTCGCCGGCAGGCGCGTGACGCCCGCGATCTTGCCGACGATGTCCGCCGGCGTGACGAGCTGTTTGCGCCCGACGTTGAGAAAAATCGTCTTCATCCCGGGCTCGCGGCCGGTGCGGGCGGGGCGCTCGTATTTGGATTTGCGCGGCGCGAGGTCGTCCTGCTCCTCGGGCTCCGTCGGTGCGACGGCCTTCGGCGCGGGCGCTTCCGCGCGGACCGGATGCTCGGCCGGTTCGGCGGCTTCCTTCGCTTTCGGAGCGGTCGCAGCAACTGGGAGCATCGCCGGCTTCGGTTTCACATAGGCCACGGGCTTGGCCCAGGCCGGCACGGTCTTCAGCGGCTTGGGGGCTTCCGCCGCAGCCGGGCTCGGGGCGGACGCCGCCAGGGCCGGCTTCACCGCCGCGCTCGGAGCGCTCGATCCACCGAACGCCGGTTTCGCGGGCGCACCGGCGGTTTTCGACGGGCCCGCAGGGGCGCTGCCGCCCGGACCCGTGCCCGTCGCACCCTGCAACATGCTGATCAGCGCCGAACAGATGTCCGTGCTCGCGTAACCCTGGTCGAGCAACCGGTCGATCATGCGGTCGTGCGGCTTGAATTTCTTCTCGTCCAACGTCGCGCGGATCTTCTCGAAGAACACGCTCGTGCGCGCCTCTTCAACCTCGTCCATCGACGGGATCTTGCCGCGGCGGATGTCCAGTTTGGCCCAGCGCACCATGCTCTGGAGCTTGTAGATTTCCTGCCCCGACACGAACGTGAACGCCTGCCCTTTGCGCCCCGCGCGACCCGTGCGGCCGATGCGGTGCGTGTAATCCTCGGCGTCGTTCGGGAGATCGAAATTGAACACCACTTCCAGGTCGTCCACGTCGAGCCCGCGCGCCGCGACGTCCGTCGCCACCAAGAACTCGAAACCGCGCCGGCGGAACTTGTCCATCACGCGGTCGCGCTGCGCCTGCGAGATGTCGCCGTGCAACCGGTCCGTCATGTAGCCGCGCGCGTGCAGGTGCTCGTCGAGGTCGTCGACCATGATCTTCGTGCTGCAAAAAATGATGCCGTAACGAAAATCGTTCACGTCGATCAAACGCGTCAGCGCCTCGATCTTCGAGCGGCGGTCCACCTCGAAATACGTCTGCTCGACCTGCGGCGCGTTCTGGGCGACCGAGTCGATCTTGATCCACGCCGGATCCTTCGAGTAACGGCCGATCAGGTCCTGAATCGCGCGCGGAATCGTCGCCGAGAAAAACAACAGCTGGCGCGTCGCCGGCACGGACTTGAGGATGTGCTCGATGTCGTCGCGGAAGCCCATGTCGAGCATGCGGTCGGTCTCGTCCAGAATCACGATCTTCAGTTTATCCAGCTTCATCGAGCCGCGTTCCATGTGGTCCATCACGCGACCCGGTGTCCCGATCACGACCTGCGCCCCCGCGTCCAGCGCGCGAAACTGGCGCTCGTAACTCTGCCCGCCGTAGATCGGCACGCCCATCACGCCCCGCTTGAACAGCGCGATCTTCCCCGTCTCTTCAGCCACCTGCACCGCGAGTTCGCGCGTCGGGCACAAAATCAGCACCTGCACGGCGCGGATCTTCGGATCCACTTTCTCGATCGCCGGAATCGCAAACGCGACGGTCTTGCCCGACCCCGTCGACGACTGGCCGACGACGTCGCGGCCCGCCATGATCGTGGGAATGACCGCCGACTGGATGGGCGAAGCCTCCTCGAATCCCATCTTGTCGACGGCCTTCAGGATGTCGGCCGAGAGGCCCAGTTCGGTAAAGCGGAGTTTTTCCATGCCTCACCCTGCGCGACGCCCCCGCAAAAGGAGAGACAAAAGCGCACTCGCCCCCAGGTTCTCGCCGAAAGCACCAACCGCAGCCGGGCCCAGCCGCACCTCCGCTGCTCCGTTTTTCCTCGGCAAGCGGGGGCTTCTCTCCCTGATTGAACGACCATCTGCAGCGCGCCTTCGCCAGCCGGTGCGCCGCCTCCCCGCCACCCCGTCGTATCCCCTCCCGTCGTCTTTTTCAGCCCCTTCACCTCATGTCGCACCCAACCGTCACTCCCCTCACCCGTCGCGCGGCGATCCAACGCGGCCTCGCCGGCATCTTCGCCTACGCCGTCGCCCCGAATGTTTTCCCTTCGTCCCTCTTTGGCAAAAACGCCCCGAGCAACCGCCTCACTGTCGGCCTCGTCGGCAACGGCCTGATTTGCAACAGCCACATCGGCACCCTCCTC
Source organism: uncultured Opitutia bacterium (assembly GCA_903948415.1). Taxonomy (GTDB): domain Bacteria; phylum Verrucomicrobiota; class Verrucomicrobiia; order Opitutales; family Opitutaceae; genus GAS368. The sequence continues at coordinate 3,501 of CAJAYO010000308.1, forward strand.
GGCCGGGACGATTGCCGCATCCTCGCGGTCTCCGACGTGTGGCGCAGCAAGGCCGTCAAGGCCCGCGACCGCATCGAAAAATCCTACGCCGCCGACAAGGACAAAGGCACCTACAAGGGCGTGGAGATCTATGCGAAGTATGAGGATCTCATCGCCCGCACCGATATCGACGTCGTGTTCGTCACCACGCCCGATCACTGGCATGCTCCGATCGCCCGCGCCGCCATGCTCGCCGGCAAAGATGTCTACGTCGAGAAACCCATCACCCTCACGCTGCGCGAGGGTCGCATGCTGGTCGACACCGCCCGCCAGCACGGCCGCATTTTCCAGTCCGGCATGCAGCAGCGCTCCGAGGTCTCGTTTCGCAAAGCCGCCGAACTCGTCCGCAACGGCCTCATCGGCGACATCACCCGGATCCGCACCCGCCTCGGCGAATTCCCCCTGCCCCTCCCGCTCCCCGCCCAACCCATCCCGCCCGATCTCGACTACGACCGCTGGCTCGGCCCGACCCCGTGGCGCCCTTACAACGAGAAACGCATTCTCGGCAACTACGGCGGCGGCTGGCGCTGCTTCTGGGAATATGGCGCCCGCAAAAACGGCGACTGGGGCGCCCATCACTTCGACATCATCCAATGGGCGCTCGGCATGGACCATTCCGGCCCCGTGCAGTTCATCCCCAAGGGCTTTGAAGGCGCGCCCTACCAGACTCACATCTACGCCAACGGTGTGCGCGTGGAACGCTACGAGGATGGCCAAAAATTCATGATCGAGTTCACCGGGACCAAGGGAACCGTCGGCGTCTCCCGCAACGCCGAGTTTGAAACGACGCCGTCCTCCCTCGCCACCCGCCGCCTGCGGAGCGAAGAGATCCACCTCTACGTGAGCGAAAGCCACCACAGCGACTTTTTCGCGTGCGTGCGCTCGCGGCAGCGCCCGATCACCGATGTCGAGATCGGCCACCGCACCGCCAGCGTGTGTCACCTCTCCGGCATCGCCGAGAATCTCGGCCGCGCCATCCGTTGGGATCCCGTCAAGGAAGAGATCATCGGCGACCCCATGGCCGCGAGCATGCTCGACCGGCCCCGCCGCGCACCCTACGCGCTCCTCTGAACCCCCCTCAACCGCTCCGTCCATGCGCACTCCTTCCTTCCCTTCCCCGTCCGTCTTGATCGGCGCTTCCCTCGCGCTCTTCACCGCCGGCTGCACCTCCCCGACGACCGCCCCGGTCGCTCCGCCGGCCGCCGCCGATCGAACCGCCGCCACCGCCGCCCCCGCCGCCCCCGAGCCCGCCGCACGCGTCACCGCGCTGCCCTTCCAGGAATTGGACTACTCCGGCGACCAATCGGCCCTCGTCGCCCTCGACCGCGACCTCAATGCCGCCGGCACCGACCGCAAAAAACTCGCCGCGATCGAAGCGCGCCTCGTGGCCCTCCTCCGTCGGACCGACGGTTCGATCGCCGCGCGCCAAGCCGCATGTCAACGTCTCGGCGTGGTCTTGGCCGCCACCGGCACACCCAGCGCCAGTGTCCTCGACCTCCTCAAAGTCATGCTGGTCGACGCCCGCGAATCCGACATCGCCCGACTCACCCTCGAACGCACCCCGGGCGCCGCCGTTGATACGCTGCTGGCCGACGCTTTGGGCAAAACCACGGGGCGCACCCGCCTCGGCCTGATCCAAACCCTCACCGCGCGCGCTCCCGCATCCGCGGTCCCGGCCCTCGCCGCCCTGCTCGGCGACAAGGACGCCGCGACCGCCAAGGCCGCCGCGACCGCCCTCGGTCAGATCGGCAACGCCGCCGCACTGGCCGCACTGCGCACGGCACCCGCCACCGTCGTCGGCCTGTTCGAAGCCAAACTCACGGCCGCGCGCAAGCTGCCCACGACCGAGGGCGTCGCCCTCCTCACCGAACTCCTCGGCGATACCAACGCGGCCCCCCGCCAACGCGCCAGCGCCCTCCGCGGCCTGCTCGATCTTGAGCCCGCCGGCGCCGCCGCCCGCCTCGTCGCCGTTCTGAACGGCCCAGATTGGACACCCAAACAAGCCGCCGTTGAAGCGATCGCCAGCTCTCGTGCGCCCGGCCTCGCCGCCGCACTTGCCGCCCAACTGCCCTCCTGGGACGTGCCGACCCAGGCCGCCGTGATTACCGCTTTCTCGCGCCGCCCCGATGCGGCGGCCACGAGCGCGATCGTCGCCGCCACCCAGCACACGGCTGCGTCCGTGCGCGCCGCCGCGATCAACGCGGTCGGCGACCTGCCGGGCGACGCTGCACTGGTCACGCTCCTCGCCGATCTCAGCTCCAGCGACAACCTCGAGACCGCCAAACTCGCCCGCGCCAGTCTGGCCCGCCTCAACGGTCCGGGCGTCTCCGCCACCATTCTCGCCCGGGCTGAAAAAGGTCCCGCCGCGAAACGCGCCCTCTTCATCGAACAAATCGCCCTGCGCAACCTGACCGAAGGCCTGCCTTTCCTGCGCCAATGCCGCCAAGACCCCGACGCCACCCTCCGCACCGCCGCCGTCGGCTCGCTCGGCGATCTCGCCCCGGTTTCTGAACAGGGCTTCATTTTGGCCTGGGCCGTCGGCGCCAAAGATTCCGCCGAGCAGACGCGCGCCTTGCGCTCGCTCGTGACGGTCACGCTCAACAATCCGGATACGGCCAAGCGCGCGCTCCCGATCTACGCCGCGCTGGAAAAAGCCGCGCCCACCACCGCCGCACAGCTCATGCCCGTCCTGTCGCGCCTCGGCGGCAAAGAAAGCGCCGAGTGCGCCGCCCGGCTCGCGCTCAGCCCCGACGCCACGATCGCCGACGCCGCGGCCGCCACCCTCGCCCGCTGGCCCGATCGCACCGCGCAGCCGTCCCTCGTGCTCGTCGCCGCCAAAGCCACTGTCGCCTCCGCGCGCGCCACGGCCAACCAAGCCGCGTTTCGCTACTACGAGCGTAACCGCGAAGTCTGGACGCCCGGCGAAACCTCCCTCGTCTCCGACCTGCTCGGCGCCACCACCGACGGCGCCGCCCGGAAGAAACTCGTCGTTCTGCTCAACCGCGCCGCCGACAAGCCCGCCCTCGCGCTCGTCGAAAAACTCCAGTCCGAGCCCGCGCTCGCCGCCGCCGCCAAGACCGCCGCCCTCTGCATCGC
>CAJAYO010000309.1 GCA_903948415.1 uncultured Opitutia bacterium
CGGAGGAGGTGACGCCCGACTGGAAGTCGTTGACGGTGACGCGGGGACCGAACGCCGTGGTGGCCAAAACGCCTGGTGGGGCCGCGCCGATGCTGTTGGTGTGGCCCCAGGTCCGGATCGTGCCATCGATCTTTTGGGCCGCGAAGCCGCCCCCGTTGGCGAAGATGCGGATGTAGCCGGTGCCGGTGGGTGAGGCGGTGCCGGTGGGGCTGAAGGAGCCCCCGTTGGCGGTGTTACCCCAGGCGGTGATGCTGCCATCATTTTTGATGGCGGCAAACGCGTCGCGGGTGGCGGAAATCATCTGGTAGCCGGTGCCGGTGGGTTCGCCGGTGCCGCCGTTGCCGCTAAAGCCCCAGGCGGAGATCGACCCATCGTTGCGGAGGGCCGCGAAGGCTTTCTCGTTGGACGTGAGGGTGGTGTAGCCGGTGCCGGTGGGGGCGCTGGTCTGCGCACCGCCGTTGGCGGTGTTGCCCCACACCTTCACTGAGCCATCGAGGGTCAGCGCCGCGAAGGCGCTGAGGTTGCGGAACTGCTCGCCGGTGACGCCCAGGGCATTGGTGCCGCCGAGGCTGGTGCCGGTGCCCGGGCGCTGGCCGGGCAGCGTGTTGCTGGCGGTGAAATCGAGCTTGAGGAGCTGCATCGTGCTGCCCGCAGCGTTGCTGGCCGTGACATTCACATATTCATCCACGGCAGTGCCGACGCCCACCTTGCCGCTGATCACGCCGGTGGCGGGGTCGAGGCTCAGGCCCGGGGGCAGCACGCCATGGGTGCCGATCACCACATCCTTGATCGTGTGGTAGTTGGTGTTGGTGGCGCCGGTGGTGCCCTTGAAGCTGAAGGCCCACAGCGACTTGTCGGTGGTTGGCCAATTGCTGTAATTCCCGGCATCATACGCCAGCACAGTGTTCACCCGCACCTGCACGCGCCCTTCGGCGCTCATCGTCATCGTCACGGGGACGAAGGTGTAGTTGCCGACGAAAGGGTTGGCGATGGTGGCAGTACCTATCTGAGTGCCACCTGCATAAGCAGCTACCGTCATCAAGGTATTGGCGCCACTCGTGAGTTCGTTGAAGTCGACCCGCAGGCCCTTGGTATTGTCGCCGGGCGCGCCGTAGTTAAAGCTGAGGCCGGTGCCGCCCACCGCGGTTCCACCGCCCACCTTGAGGCTAAAGCTGACCGCAAACGCGTCGGGGTTCTGCGCGCCCTCGCCTTGGAATTGCACTGAGCCGGTCTGGCTGGCGACAGCTTGCGTCAGTTCCACCGCACTGGCGTTGAACTGGGCGCTGCCGTTGAGGAAGGCCCCGGCGGGCAGGGTGCCGGCGTCGGCCAGCGTGGAGCTGATCAGGGTCTGGGGCGCAACACTGTAGGTGGTGGCACCGGCGCTGCCGGCTGCCGCTACGCTGAACGTGGGGGCGACGCCGGGCAGCATCGGATTGGTGTCCGCGCTGGAGAACACAGGCGCGCCGGAGGCCAGGTTCAGGCTGAATGGCTGCGAGGTGCTGCCATCCGCATTGGTGGCCACAATCGTGAAGACTTGCTGGCCGGTGCCACTGGCGGTGGTGGGGGTACCGGAGATCTCGCCGGTGGCGGCATCCAGCGCCAGACCCGCGGGCAGCGTGCCGTTGGTGTCGATGGCGAGGTTGTCGATCGTATGGCTGCTGGGGTTGAGGGTGGTGTTGCTGGCGCCCAGTCCGAACTGATAGTTCGAGCGGTCGGCGGCGTTGACCTTGCCGGCCAGGTTCACCTTGAGGACCGAAGTTCCGTCATAACTCACACTGAGGAGATTGGCACCGTCGAGCGTGATCTCTACCGGCTTGGCCCCGGTCCCAAAAGTGATCGGAGCCTTGCCGATCACAGTATTGTTCCAACTCACACTGACGAACGCACCGACCGTTGAAGTTGCCTCCGTGAAGGTAACGACGAGACCGTTGGAAACCGTCCCAATCGCACCGGTGATGGTGGTGAGCACACCGTAGTTGAAAGTGGTTGATGAGGC
>CAJAYO010000310.1 GCA_903948415.1 uncultured Opitutia bacterium
ATCGTCGCGGGCGCCTCGCACGGCGCGACCTCCGCCGCGCGTTTCGCGGTGCACCAACGCGTCGACCGGGTCGTCATGTTTTGCGGCCCGCGCGACCAGCTGGAGAGTTGGCCGGGCTTTCCGTCGGCGACGCCGCCCCACCGCTTCTTCGGCTTCAGCCACGTCCTCGACAGCGGCTGGACCGGCGACCACTACTGCCGCTCGTGGCAGATGCTCGGCCTGCCCGCGTTCGGCCCGATCACGGACGTCGACGCGACGCCGGCGCCCTTCGGAAACTCCCGCCGGCTCATCACGAAATTCGACGTGATGGGCGATGCGAAGCGCGCCCACAGTTCCGTCCAACCGGGCGCCGCGGCGGCCAAACACGCCCGGGGCGAATTCCTCCACGAGGCGGTGTGGAAATACCTCTTCACGCACCCGGTCGACCAAGTCGGTACGCCGACACCGGTCGATCCGGAGTGCGGGGTGAAGCTGCCGGCGCAGACGGAGGCGAAGAAATAGTCGCCGTTACGGTTTGGCTTCCAGCCACTGCACGGCGTCGACCACGACGTAGCCTTCGGTGCCGGCGTTGGCGATTTCCACATAGCCGGCCTTGCCTTTGGTAAACCGGAACGTGCCCACGGTCTGGAGGAGGCCGTCGACGGCGGGCTTCTTCTTTTGGTCGAGCACGACCTTGGTCTCGCCGTCGGCGTGGCGGATCGTGACCGGCACGTTGGAGGCGCGGTTCGCGTTTACCGGATAGGCAATCGCGACGGTGTAACGGCCGTCCTTCGGAAGTTCGGGCGTGAAGCGGGCGGTCTGCTCGCCTTTGTCCGTATTCGCATCGTGGAGATAGCCGTGGCCCACGAAGGGGGCGTTGGCGCCGCTGGAGGAGCGGAAGCCTTTCAACTGCGCCGCGTCGTCGTCGACCACGATGCCCGGAGGATTCACGTGTTTCGGGCCGGTGCGCGGCGGCAACGGATCGCTCACGAAATCCAGCATCTGCCCGTCCTTCAGCAGGCGGGCTTCGAGCTTCTTCGGATCGATTTTCTGCACCGTGGTCCGCTCGTCGATGGCGTGGACGGCCGCGGTGGCGGCACTCTGCCCGAGCACCATGAACACCGGCTCCATGCGGATGCTGCCAAAGGCGATGTGCGAGGAACTGAGGCACGTCGGCGCAAGGAGATTGGTGCACTCGGAGGCTCGCGGACGCAGGCTGCGGTAGCTGATCGGGTAGGGGCGCACGCGCACCTGCACGTCGCCCTCGTTGCGCACAAAACCCTCGGCCGTCACGAAGCGCTGGATGTTGTGCGAATCCATGTTGTAGGCGCCCATGCCGACACTGTCGGCGACGACCTCCGCCCGCGTGCAGTTCTTCTCGGTCATCACGTAGTCGCTGATCATGCGGCGGGCCTCGCGCACGTACATTTGCCGCGGCCAGTTGTTGTTGTCGGTGAACTCATCCTTCGCGAGCCCGAGCCGCTGGAATTCCGCGCGGATTTTTTCCGGGACGCGGGGATGGTGCGCGTAGGTCCAGAGGAGGCCTTTCTGCCAATCGACGTGCGCCTGCACGATTTTCGCGCGCGTGGCGTAGTCGGCCTCGGGGTAATCCCAATTCTGCCCGATGAAGTCGGTGCTGATCGCAAAATTGTTGTTCGTGTCGGTCTTGCGGTTCGGCATCCAGACGGGATTCCACGAAATGCGGTGGTCGCCGGCCTCGACATTGCGCAGCGCCAGCTCGAACCAGCGCGGATCGTAGTTGGCGGGTTTGTCCCACGCGCGGCGGTTTTCCGGCACGTCGGTCGTCGTCATCCGGAAATTGTAGGCCTGCACCTTGCGGTCGCCGGAAAACTCCTCGCCGGGACCGGCGGCGTTGATGCCGGGCAGCAGACCGCTCGTCGGGTCGCCGGGCTTCACGTAGGGATCAACCTTTTTGGTGAACTGGTGGCTGACGGTGTGCGCAACCTGCACGCCGTTGATGGTCTCGCCGTAAACGGCATTGGCTTCGCGGCCGACGTGGTAGCTCACGCCGGCCTTCGCGAGCAAATCGCCCTCGTAGGTCGCATCGATGAACATGGGCGCGGCGAAGGCGCGGCCGCTTTCCATGACGATGCGCACGATGCGCGCCCCGTCTTTGATGACGCCCTTGCCCTGCGCGAGATCGAGGCGCTCGCCGCGCACCACCGTGATCTTGGCCCCGGCTTCGCGCAGCAGGTCGTCGTAAACCTTCGTCGCGACGTGCGGCTCGAAGGTCCACATCGTCTTTTCGTCGGCGCCCGTGGTTTTGTTCCGGCGGTCGAAGTAGTCTTGCGGAGTCTGGCGCGTCCAGGCGGAGGGATTTTGGTAGTGCTGCCAGATGCGGCCGTAGAATTCGCGGGCGATGCCGCCGATGGCGCGCTTGTTGCCGATGTCGGTGGCGCCGAGGCCGCCCGTGGTGAGACCGCCGAGGAATTGCGTCGGCTCGATCAGCACGGCGGTTTTCCCCATGCGTGCGGTCTGGAGGGCGGCGGCGACGCCGGACGACGTGCCGCCGTAAATTACGACATCGGCCGAGGTGGGAGCCGAGGCGGCGCGGAGCGAGACCAGCGCGGCGACGAGAAACAAGGGGAGTGAAAGCAGACGCATAGTGCCGCGAAAGTGACAGGTCTGCGCGACTGCTCCAGCCTGATTCCGAACGAGTGGCCTACGATTTTCCGCCGGGCCATGCGGCGGCCCCGGCTTGGTCTTTCGCTTCAACGGGATCGCGGGCGTAGACACCGTCGATCTCCGGCGTCGGCAGCGTCGGGCGACTGCGGTCGGGTTGGTCGCGGCACCACCACCAATTGCGCGCAAACGAAAACGTCTCGGGCGCGGTGCCCGGGCCGACATTGACGCCGCCGGAAGCCCACGCGGCGGAATCGAAGATGATCACGTTGTCGGAAAAAATCCCGTTGCGGCAGGCGATGAAATCGGGCGCGCGGTTCTCCTGCAAAATGCGCAGCGCCCAGCGGCCAGGCCGCCCGATCGTGTTGAAGCGCACGACCGCACCGTCGACGCCGACGAAGGCCATCGTCGCCACGCCGCCGACAAACGTATTGCCCTCGACGCGGATCGCCCGCGCTTCGGCGTAAGTGCCCGGGGCCGCCCCCCCCGCGAGTGGCGGACGGAAAAACGGTCGGCCGGTGCTGCCGCCGATATTCACCGCGCGACCGCCGGCGTGCTCGAAGCGGTTGCGCAGAATCGCGATATCACTCGTGCCACCTTTGGACTGCACGCCGGTGCAGTTGGGTGGCTCGGGTTCACGGTGGCGGATGACGCAGTCGATCACGACGCCCCGATGGCAACCGACCAGGTCGATCGCGGAGCCACCGCCCGTGCCCCAGCGCTCGATGGTGCAGCCCTCGACGCGAAAATCGCGGAGGCCGGAGAGCTTGATGCCGTCTTGATTGCCGGTCGTGCCGACGTCACGTGCGATGAGTCCGCGCAGGACGACGTGGTGCGCACCGGCGTCTCCTTCGGCGAAGCTCCCGCCGTCGTCGATGTTTAGGCCGTTGTCGGAGAGTTTTTCGAAGACGAGTCCGTGCAATTCGAGGTGCGCCGGGTTCGAGAGCTGCAGGCCGGTCTTGGCGTTTGAGAAAACGGGCGGGTTCTGCGGATCGGCGGCCGCGATCACGACCGGCCGACCGGGTTCGCCGCGGAGATTCGTGCGCTGAAATCCGCCGCCATAGGCCCCGCCGGCGAGCAGGAGACGCGTGCCGGGCTTCGCCCCGGCGAGCGCGGCGCGGAATTCGGCGGCATCGCGCACGCGGATGTCGGTGAGCTCGGCGGCCCGGGCAACGACAGCGGCGAGCAGAGCGGCACAGAGCAGAAGAAATTTCATGGGAAGGAGAGGTCGGGGGAGCGCACGGCGCGAATCCGCGGGCAGGGAGGAAAACGATGAAGCCGGGCTTGTGCGGGAGCGACAAATGGAAACCTTCCTCGCGACATGCCGCGCCGCGCCAACCCTCTCCGTTTCCCCGTGCCCCGCGGCGCGGCGCGATTTTTTATCGCGCTGAATCTCGCGGGGGCGGTCGTGTTGGGCGGTTGGTTTGTGGCGCAACCGTCGTCGCGCCAAAGCGAGGTGCGGCGGCTGGTGGAGAATACGTTTGAGCGCGACAAACGCGTCACCGCCCTCGATGTCGCGTGGGACATTTGGCACCTCTACTATGCCGACAGCGCGACGGGGCGGATTGCCCCGGGCGACAAGGCGATCGTCTACGGCGGGGCGCCGCGCCCGGGGCCCGGCGCCAACGCGCCGAGTTTCCGGGTCCTGACGAACCAGGGCTATGCCGTGGGCTACAGCGATGCGCTCGGCAATCCCGTCTGGGCGGCCTACCACGTGCGCGATCTGCCCCGTCTGCCGACCCCGGCGGCGCGTCCGGACAAATTCGAAACAGACCGGCGGACGGCCGCGCGCGTGGCGCCCGGGGACTACGCGGCCAGCGGCTACGACCGCGGGCACCTGGCGCCGAACTACGCCATCGCGACCCGCTACGGCGCGACGGCGCAGCGCGAGACGTTCCTGATGTCGAACATCACGCCGCAGCTCCACGCGCTCAACGCCGGACTCTGGCAGGAACTGGAACAGAAAATCGCCACGAGTTATCCGGCGCGCTACGCCGAGGTGTGGGTGATCACGGGCCCGGTGTTCGGCGCGACGCCAAAAAAACTCCGCGGCGGGGTGGCGGTGCCGGAGGCGTTTTTCCTGATCGTGATCGACGAGCACGAAGGGAAGCTGCGCACGCTGGCCTTCATCGTACCGCAGGAGGCGCCGCCCGACGCGGATCCGGAACGCTATCTCACGCGCATCGACGAAATCCAACGCCGCACCGGCCTGGATTTCCTCGGCGAGCTCGACGACGCGGCGGAAAGCCAGGTCGAGGCGCAGCGGGCGACGTGGGTGTGGTGAGTGATCGGCAAAATAGGGCGGACTTCAGTCCGCTTCCGGTTCGAACGCGGCGACGCGAAAAAAGGCAGACTGCAGTCCGCCTTGAAGCCATCGACGCCCCTACCGGGCTACATTCACCACCGGCTGCGTCCACGCGCACTCGACTTCGCCCGGGATGCTCGCGTTGGGTTTCGCTTTCGACGAAACGATTTTCGCGCGCACGTAAATCTCGTCGCCCTTGAGCGTGTAGCTGGCTTTGGCGCCGGTCACTTCGGCGAGCACGGCGCCGACGTCTTTGCTGTAGCGGCGATGCGGGAGCGTCTTGCGCGGGGTCTTCTCGCTCTCGGGCGCCGGGATGAGTTGGCTCGTCGGATCGTAGCCGCGGCGCGTCCCGATGAATTGCGTCGTATAAGTCACGCCGGGTTCGGCCTGAATTTCAACGGCGAGGCTCTTTTCGGTGCGGGCGACCTCGGTGAGGGTGACGCCGGAGCTGGAGTAAAAATCGCCGGCCTCCATCGCGAGGACGATGGCCTCGGGCGTGAGATGGCGGGCGCGGACCATCACCCAGCCGCGAAACGGATTGCTCTTGCCGAGGATCATCTGGTGGTAGTGGTGCGAATCGTCGGTGCCGATGCCATACATCACGTCGAGCTTCAGCTCGGCAAGGCGGCGCGTGAGGATCGCGTCCCACATCTGGTCGGTGCTGAGGCGCGTGGCGTCGCCTTCGTTGTGCACGGTCGGGTGGCCGTTGTAGACCTCGAAGAACTTCTCGCCGTGCACCTGCATCAGCTCCTCGGCCGTTACGCCCCAGACGAAATTCGGGTGGTTGAGGTGGAGAAACATCGGCTGGCCGGTCGCGGTGCGCTGCGCGAGCACGGCGTCGACGGACCGCTGCATGATCTCGACGGCATTGTCGGCGGCCACGGGGGCGACGAGCGTGCGCGGGTTGATCAGGTTCATGTGCACGGGGCCGCCCATCTCGGGGGTCGTGGCGGTCTTCGGCCGCTTCCAGCTCGAGGTGACCTCCATGCCGGGAATCATCAGGAAACGGCCCGGTTCTTCGAGGAGCACGCGGTATTCGGAAAGCGGTTTCAGGCGGACCTCCTTTTTCCCCTCGGTCTCGCGGCGCTCGACCCAAGCGGCGCCGAAGCGGGCGACGTAGCTTTCCAGCACCGCACCGCCGCCGCGCTGCACGACCGCGCCCTTGGCGACGGCGGGCGCTTTCAGCTCGAACCAGCGCAGGCCCTCTGCGAGGACGTTGTGGTCCGACAGTGCGAGAAAGTGATAGCCGGCGCGCTTGTAGCTGTCGGCGATCATTTCGGGATAATCGTCGCCGTCGCTCCAGAGCGAGTGCGTATGGAGGTTGCCCTTGAACCAGCGCGGGGCCGGATCGGCGGCCGGGGCAGCGGCGTGGGCGACGGCGAAGGAGCCGGCCAACGCGATGGCGGCGACGGTGAGGACAGCGAAAAGAGGAAGGCGTGAGGTCATGGTGAAAATAAAAAGGGCCGGTCAGCGACCGGCCCGAATTGCTTAGAACGTGCCCTTGATGCCGGCGGTCCAGAGGGACCCTCCGTAGTCGTCGCGTTGGCGGAATTTCGCGTAGGCCGGCGTGTTCGGGCCGTAGATTTTGGTGTCCTCCGTGGCGCCGCCGATATTGCGCATGGCGAAGAAAATCCCGAGGCTGCGCCGCAGGTAATATTCGCCGGTCACGTCGATGTAGAGGCGCTTGGGGCGGTAGTTGTAGGTGCCCGGTTCGATGCCGTTGGTCGCGGTGCTGGCCACGATGCCGCGGCGCTGAATGCCGCGGTAGTTTTCATTGATGCGGAGGTTCCATTTCGGGCGGTTGAGGCTCACGCCCCAGTTCATCACGAAGGGATTCATGTCCTGCATGTTGTCGGTGCCTTTCGCGCGCTGGGAACTGAAATTGGCAAAGACTTGGACGCCGCTCGCCCACTTGGGGAGGAAGGTGAGGGACTGCTTGTAGTCGATTTCGAAGCCGTGCTGGCGGATGTTTTCCGGATCGTTGAACTGCGTGACCACCTGAATGCCGCCATATTCGGTTTCATCGAGTCCGTAGGTTTCGAGAAATTGCGGCGAGACGGGACTGGTGACGTTCACGAAGAAGTTTGTGTAGTCGCGGATGAAGCCGCTGACGGACAGCGTGCCAACGGTGCCGAAGTAGTATTCGACGCGGGCCATGTACGTCTCGGCCTGCCAGGCTTTGATCGAGGCATTGTTGACGGTGATGCGCGAGTTGGGGTTGAGGTTCTCGATGTCGGGCAGGAGGACGCCGCCCATGTATTGGTTGAAATCGGGACGCCCCACCGACTGCGAATACGAGGCGCGGGCGATGAGGCCTTCGCGGAGGTCGTAGCTGGCGTTGATGCTCGGGAAGAAGCGCAGATATTCTTTTTTCACCGGCGTGCCGCGGTCGAGCAGGACGCGCTGCCACGCGGCGAGGGTGCCGGCGGGCTCGAGCAATTGGATGACGTTGTTCACGCGGATCACGTCACCGTTGGCGTCGCGCCGGTAGTTGCGCGTGGGGTCCTCGAGCGGGCCCGCGGCGTCGATATTGGTCTGCTCGACGCGCACGCCACCGGTGAGACGCAGGCGGTTTTGCAACAGCGTCAGGTCGCCGCGGATGAAGGTGGCGGAGATGATCTCCTCGGCGCGCTTCGAGAAACGGGTGAGCGCCTGATACTCGGTGACCGCGTTACGCGTCCAGTTGCGCGGATTGGCGACGTAGTCATCCCAGACCTTGGTGTTGTCGACGTGCTGCTGCTTCGGCAGGCCGAAATCGGGAATGCGTTCCGAGTAGGGCACGTCGAGGAAGCGGGCGGGGCTGTCGTCGTTGATGAGTCCGGCCGTGGTCGTGGGCGTGTTGCTCGCGCGGCCGTCGGGGCCGACGTAGGTGTAGGTTTCCAGGTTGCCGCCGGGGCCGCGAAGGTCGCGGATCTTGGTGCGGATGTCGGCCCCGACTTTGACGGTCAGGGGATTGCCGAAAACGCGGAAATCGCGCCGGAGGTTATAGTAGGCTTGGCGCGTCGAGTCGTAAGTGCGCTGGCGGTTGCTGTTCGCGGAAACGAGCGAGTAGCTGTCGAGATTCGTGGGGTCGACGGGGCGACCGGTGGGGTCGGTGACGGTGATCTTGCCGGGGCGGAGGTAGAAGATGTCGTCGAAGGCGATGGTGACGTTGTTGCGCTGGATGTTCACGCCGTTGAAGCGGCCCTTGTCGATATCCAGGTAGTCAATGCGGGAGCTGCCGTAAGCGATGCCGGAATCGGATTTCCAAATCGGGCCGTCGTGCAGCCAGCGCAGGGAAGGGGTGTAAGTGCGGCCGGGTCGGATACGGCCGCCGTTGCCGATGGTGAGCTGGCCG
>CAJAYO010000311.1 GCA_903948415.1 uncultured Opitutia bacterium
ATTCATGTTTGGGGTGGGTTGACTGAACGCCCCCCGTTGAGCCGCAGGACGGCCCGCCGGGAAACGTCGCCGCAGCACCCCGTCGGGCCGTTGCGCAGCCTGTTTGGGCTACGCCCTTCCGGTAGTCACCCCGGACCGCACCGGCCTCGGGGACCGGGCGCCTCCCCTCGCCAACCTCCTCGACCTCGACAGCCTGCGCTCGATTTCGGAATAAGCCCGCCGCTCGTCGGCGTGTCGGCAACGCCACCCAGCGCATTTTTTCCCATGTCTACTTCCAGCGTGACGCAGTTGCTGGCCCCTGTTTCGTTGCCCGCATGTCCGCCGGCTCACCGCCACCGCCCTCCCAACTTCGCATCGACCTCGCGGGTTGGCTGAACGGGTTCGCCCTGCCGGACCGCACCAAGGGCCGCGATTACTACTCGCGGGGCAACGTGGTCTCCCTCGAACAGGCGGTCGATTCTCCAACCACGACCGTGTTCGCCGCCGTTCGCGGCACGGAAATCTACGAGTGCACGCTCAACTACAAACCCGGCACAGGCTGGACCGGCGAGTGCTCCTGCCCCGTCGGCGTTGACTGCAAACACCTCTACGCCGTCGGTTCCGCGTTCCTCGTTCAGCTCACCGACGAGGAGACCCGCCACCTCGACAAAGCGTTTGCCGCCGCCCATCCCACGCCTCCGGCCTCGTCCGCCTGGGATTCGCCCGCCTCTTATTTACCGCGCCGTCCCGCGCCTCCGCCGAGACAAGACACCCCGACCGACGAAGAGGCCCTTGTCACCCCATTTACGACCGCCACCGGTGCCGCCCCCGACCGCAAGCAGCTCGCCTTCCTCCGCCACCTCCTCGCCCTCCACCGCAGCCTGCACCACGGCCACTACTTCGATTTTCAGGCCCTGCAAAATCTCCTGCCGGCCGCGCACCGCCATCTCCTCTACCCCTACTACGCAAACCCCTTCGACCACCGCTGGGCCCGCCCGCCCGCCACCCCGCTCGAACTCTGGTCCCACGTCGCCCTCGTCTTCACGGAAAAAGCCATCCCGCTCCCCGCCTTCATGGCGAAGCTCACCGATGTCCCGTGGGCCCGCGCCGCCCTCGCCGCCTATCTCCGCGAACGCGAACTCGCCGCTTGGCGCCTCCGCTTCGCCGCCCTCGAAAATGCGGTCCACCCCGACCCCGCCGCGGACGCCGCCCCGCCTCCGCTCCGCTCCCTCCGCCTCCGCCTCGCCCGCAAAAAACCCGTCTGGGAAATCTCCTCTCCGCAATCCACGGCCATTTCTTCGCCCGTCTCTCCCTCTCCCCCTCTCTCCGTCTCTCCTTCTTCTGGGTCCCCCTCTTCCCCGCCCCCGCGTTTCGAGCCCCTCACCGCCACCCAACTCCGCGACCTGCTCGGCACCGCCGAACACTCCGCGCTCACCCTCGATCCCGCCTCCGCCAGCTTCGCCGCCATTCTCCGCGCCCACCACGATTCCACCGGCCGATCCACACTTAAACTCTCCGACGCCCCCGACCGCGCCTTCCTCGGCCGGCTCCTCACCCACCCGCTCGCCCGCACCTGCATCGTCGACGACGCCGGCCGCCCCATCGCCCGCGACCCCCGCCGTCTCATCTGGCAATTCCACGACCACCCCACCGATCCCGCACTCACCTTCGCCCAACTCGGCTTCGCCGACGGCACGCCCGCCCCCGCGCCGCTGATCCACCTCCCCGCGAAACCCGACCTCTACCTCCACGCCGACACCCTGTTCACCGGCCTGCCCCCGCCGACCGCCAACGACTACGCCACCCCCGCCGACGTCGCCGCTCCCGTCCCCGTCCCGCGCGCCGCCCTGGCCCTCCCCGAAGCCGGCCGCTTCGCCGCCCGCGCGCGCCTCACCCTCCCCGGTGACACCACCGGCCGCTTCCGCCGCGAATCGCTCCGCCCCCGTCTCCGCGCCTCCCTCGCCCCGCGCACCCCCGGCGCCGCCCCCGGCGACGACGTGCTCCTCGTCGAACTCGCCGCCCTCGCTCCCGACGGCACGCCCCGCGCCCTTCTCGACGGTGACACGTGGCGCCGCTCCGGTCCCGGCCTCCCGCCGCCGTCGCCCGACGCGGCGTTTTTGATCCTCGACTTCGAACCCACCCGCGCCGCCCTCCTCCAGTTTACCCAGCTCCCTACCGTCCACACCGCGTGGCACCCCGACGGCCCGCGCCGTCACACCGAAATCACTACGCCCAGTTTCCCCGAGACGTTCTCCGCCTGGCTCACCGGTTTCCCGCCGAACACCCTGATCGAGCTCGCCCCCGAACTCGCCGCCTTCGCCGCCGCCCCGACCCGCGCCCACTTCGCCATCGACCTCACCCCGGGCGCCGAAACCGGCATCGACTGGTTCGACGTCCGCGTGACCCTTCGCGCCGAAGACACCACGCTCACCCCCGCAGAGGTCGCGATCCTCCACGGGGCCCGCGGCCGCTTCGTCCGCCTCCCCGGCCACGGCTGGCGCCGCCTGGTGGTCGACGATTCCACCGCCACCCAGGAAAAAATGGCCCGCCTCGGCCTCGACCCCGCGACCGCCGCCAGCGAGACCGCCCGCGAACCCCTCCGCTTCCACGCCCTCCAACTCGCCGACGACTCCCTCCGCGACGCCCTCCCCGAAAAACTCTGGGCCCAAGTCCGCGAGCGCTCCGCCGCCCTCCGCGCCTCCCCGGCCCCGACCCTCCCCGCTGGCCTCGTCGCCGACCTCCGCCCCTACCAATACGAGGGCTTTCACTTTCTCGCCTTCCTCTCGGAAAATAATTTCGGCGGCGTCCTCGCCGACGACATGGGCCTCGGCAAAACTCTCCAGACCCTCGCCTGGCTCCTCCACCTCTCCGCCCTTAAACTTAAACTCCGATCTTCAACGGGCCGCCCCGCCGCCAAACCCTTCCGCGTCCTCGTCGTCTGCCCCAAATCCGTCATGGTGAACTGGCAGCTTGAGACCGCCCGCTTCGCCCCAAGCCTCACCACCGCCGCCTTCACCTCCGCCCTCCTCACCCCGACCTCCGCCCCCGCTTCCGACTCTCAACTCTCAGCTCTCAACGCTCAACTTTTG
>CAJAYO010000312.1 GCA_903948415.1 uncultured Opitutia bacterium
AACCTCAACCAGTTCAAGCTGACCAACTATTCCCACCAGGGCTTCGAGGGGCGCTACACGCAGGCCGTGTGGGCCGATGCGCCGAAAATTTACAGCAGCTTTCTGGGCAACAAAAAACTCTGGGACGACGACCTCGTGGCGACCGCGCGCGACAACGTCCGCAGCGATGGCAAGGCGCGCGAGGATGTTTACGCCGCCTACGCGATGAGCACAGTGGATATCGGCAAGCTCCGCGTGCTCGGCGGCGTGCGCATGGAGCGCACCGACGTCGCCGCCACCGGCGTGCTGAACCGCCCGATCCTCCCCGCGCTCGCCGCGACCGTCGCGGAAGACATTCGGGCCGCGCGCGCTGCCGCCGAATACGGCAAGGTCACCAAGAAATCGAGTTACACGGACTACTTCCCCGGTCTGCACTTCCGCTCCACGTTGCGCAAGGACCTGGTTCTCCGCGCCAGCTACACGACGAGTTTCGCGCGGCCGAATTTCAGCGACCTCATCCCCGACACGAGCGTGAGCGACTCGAACCTCACCGTCTCGCAAAGCAACACCGCGATCAAACCGCAGCACGCCGACAATTTCGATCTGAGCGCCGAGTATTACTTCGAGCCCGCCGGCGTGCTCTCGATCGGCGTCTTCAAGAAAAGCATCAAGGATTTCATCTTCACCGACACTCGCACCATCGGCGCCGGCCCCGCCAACGGCTTTGACGGCGAGTATGCCGGCTATCTCCTCAGCACGAAGAAAAATGGCGGCACCGGTGAGGCGCGCGGCGTCGAGTTCAGCTATAACCAGCAGCTCACGTTTCTCCCGCGCGCGCTCCGCGGCTTCAGCGCCTACGCGACCTACACGTTCATCGATTCCGAGGGTAATTATAACAGCGGCGGCACCCAGTCCGACGACCAACTCGTGCAGTTCGTCCCCACCGCGTGGAACGTCGGCCTCGTGTACCAGCAGCACAAGTGGACGATCCGCGCGCAGTTCAACTACAACGACCGTTTCCTGAACGCCTACACCGCGATCCCCGCCGCCCGCATCTACGACGACGACCGCAAGGACGGTGCGTTGAACGTGAAATACCAGTTCAGCAAACTGCTCTCGGTGTACTGCGACTGGACCAATGCCCTCGACCAGACCGTCGTCCGCGTGCAGGGCAAAGACACCTACCGCCCGCAGAAAGTCCGCTACAACGGCATGCGCTTCAACTTCGGCGTGAGCGGGAATTTCTGAGTGGGGTGCCCGACTGCAGCCGTGGCGTCGGCTTTCAGTCGATGAGTCTGCGGCAGGAAGCCGCAGCCGCTTTCACAGCCGCTCTCGCGGCTTTGCGGTGACCTTGTTTCAATCCACAAAAAACGCGGCCTTTTCCGGCCGCGTTTTTTTGGGCTAGCGAAGGTCTCACGCTCAGTCGAACCACTCGTCGTGGGGATCAAAGGCGGGGATGGGGACGTTGAGGATTTTCATGCGGCCGATGGCGCGGTGGCGGCAGCCGGGTTTGATGAAAATCGCAGTGAGCGGTTTCACCGGGAAGCGCTCGCCGTCGAGTTCGATGAAACCTTCACCCTGCACTTCGAGCACCGTGTAGATCTCGGTCATCTTTTTGTGGTAGTGCACGCGCGCATCGAGCTGGATGTCGACGATGTGCACGGTGGCGACGGGGTTGTCGGGCGTGGCAAAACTCCGGCTCGCCCACCCGCACGGGCAGCGCACGGGCGCCACTTCGTCGAGCTGGCTGATCATGAAGTTTGGCTTCGCGGGGGCGGACGGGGCGGTGCTCATGGATCGAAGGGTGGCGGAGAGTGACGGAGGCCGGGGAGGATTTGTCAAAACCGCAGGCAGGCGCGTTGCAATCTTGCGGCGCGCCGCCCGGCGCCGCACGGTGGCCCGCATGAACCCCTTCCCGATTTCGCGGCGGTCGTTTCTCCGGCGCTGCAGCATGGTGGCGGCGATGTCCGGACTGCCGGTGTGGTTTGTCCAGCGGCAGCTCGCGGCGGCGGAGGCGGCGACGCCAAAGGCGGTTTCGCCAAACGACCGGCCGGGCGTCGCGCTCATCGGCTGCGGCGGGCAGGGCAAGGGCGACGCGACCAACGCGGCCAACCACGGTGAGATTGTGGCCGTGTGCGACGTGGACGAGAGCCATGCCGCAGCCGCGGCGGCGAAGTTCACGGTCGACGGGAAAGTGCCGAAAATCTACGGAGATTTCCGGAAAGTCCTCGAGCGCGACGATGTTCACGTGATCGTCAATGCGACGCCGGACCACTGGCACACCCTCGTGAATCTGGGCGCGGCGCGGGCCAAGAAGGATGTTTATGCCGAAAAGCCGCTCACGCTGACGATCGACGAAGGGCGACGGCTCGTCGGGGCGGTGCGGCAGAGCGGCATCGTGTTGCAGACGGGCACGCAGCAGCGGAGTTCGTCGCGCTTTCGCTTGGCGTGTGAACTCGTGCGCAACGGGCTCATCGGGAAATTGGCGGAGGCCAAGGTGTGGCTGCCCGCGGGGCTCTGCGCGGGGCCGTTCGCGGCGGCGCCGGTGCCGGCGGGATTGAACTGGGATTTCTGGCTCGGGCCGGCGCCGCAGACGGCCTACGTGAAGGAACGCTGCCACCGGACCTTTCGGTTTTGGTATGAATACTCGGGCGGCACGATGACGGACTGGGGCGCGCACCATAACGACATCGCGTATTGGGCGATCGGGCTGCTCGCACCGCGCGACGTGGAGTCGACCGTGCTCGTGCCGCCGGTCGCCGGCGGCTACACGACGTTCAGCGACTACGAAGTGCGCTACACCTATGCGAACGGCCCCAAGCTGAGCATTTTCACGACGAAGGACGACAGCATCTATGGTGCGAAAGTGAAGCTCGACGGCCAACGCAACGGTATCCGCTTCGAGGGCACAGACGGTTGGATTTGGGTCAACCGCGACGGGATCAAGGCGAGCGATCCGGAGCTCTTGAAAACGCCGTTGCCGGACGATGCGGTGCAGCTGTACCGGAGCGCGAATCACATGGAGAATTTTTTCGACTGCGTGAAATCCCGCCAGGCGCCGATCTGCGACGTGGAAACGGGGCACCGCTCGGCGACGATGTGTCATCTCGGGGCGATCTCGATGCGCACGGGCAAGAAGCTCACGTGGGACGCGGCGGCCGAGAAATTCACCGGCGAGCACGCGGCGGAGGCGAACGGGTATGTGCGGCGCGACCTGCGGGCGCCGTATGATTACTCGTTTGTGAGCTGAGGATGGCTCCGGAGTAGGGCGGACTTCAGTCCGCTTTCGGCGTGCGTGAAGCGGCGGACTGAAGTCCGCCCTACTTGGAAGCGCAGAGCCACGCGCC
>CAJAYO010000313.1 GCA_903948415.1 uncultured Opitutia bacterium
CCCGGCGTAAACATGAGGCCGGGGCCTTCGACGAGGTGGCGGTTCGCGCGGACGGTGAAGAAATCGTTCTCCCGCGTGGGGCCGGTGAACGCGGCAAAACCCACGGGCCCAAGAAAGGCGAGGGCGCCGGCGATCCAGGGGCGCGGGCCGGGCAAGACACGCGCGAAAGCGGCGGCCCGCGGGCGGGCGCCCCCATGTTTTTGCGGCGGGGCCGCTCGCCCGACGGGAGCGCGTCGCGGTTTTCTGGCCGCGCCGTCCGCGGTGGGCCGGCCGCTCCGCGGGCGGCGGATCGGAGGTCGTGGCGTGACTCGTTGAGCCGCGCGCGGAGCGCCCGGCCCACCCGGGGGAACCGAGTGCGGCAAGAAACGGAGATGCGCGTGCCCGGCGGGAGCGGGCGACAACGCGCTTGGCTTGGCGGGGCGGGCGGCTCCAAGCTGGCGGGCATGACCACCGATGCGGCTTTCGCGGAACTCACCACCCGGCTCCAACGCGTCCACGCGCTCGGGACGGTCGCCGAGTTGCTCGGCTGGGACGAGCAGGTGAACCTGCCGCCGGGCGGCGCGGAGCAGCGCGGGGCCCAGCAGGCGGCGCTGGCGGAGGCGATGCAGGCGGCCGCGAGCGACCGGCGGACCGGGGAGCTGTTGGCGGGGCTGGAAGCGAACGCGGAGGCGTTGACGGCGGACCAGCGGGTGGTCGTCGCGCATGGGCGGAAGGACTACGACCGGGCGACGAAGCTGCCGGTGGAGTTTGTGCGGGAGAAGGCGGCGCAGGGGAGCCGCGGCTACCACGCGTGGGTGCGCGCGAAGGCGGCGGATGATTTTGCGGGCTACGCGCCGGTGCTGGAGAAAAATCTTGAGCTGGCGAAACGCGAGGCGGGTTACCTGGGCTGGGGCGGGCGCGAGTATGACTACATGCTCGACAAGCACGACCCGGGTCTGACGGCCGCGGCGGTGGAGCGGCTGTTCGACGCCTTGAAGCGCGACCTCGTGCCGCTCGTGCGCGAGATCACGGGTTCGCCGACGGCGGCGCGGGCGCGGGCGGCGGCGGCGAAGTTGCGCGGGTTTCCGGTCGAAGGGCAGCGGGTGTTTTTGCGGGAGGTGACGGAGCGGTTGGGCTTCGACTACGCGCGCGGACGCATCGACGTGTCGTTGCATCCGTTCTGTTCGGGCACGGGGAGCGACGTGCGGATGACGACGCGCTTCAACGCGGACGAGCCGTTGGATTCGCTCTTCTCGTCGATCCACGAGACCGGGCACGGGCTCTACGAGCAGGGGTTGCCGGCGGCGCAGCTCGGCACGGCGCTCGGCCTGCATGCGGGGATGGCGGTGCACGAGTCGCAGAGCCGGCTGTGGGAAAACCAGGTGGCCCGGAGCCGCGGGTTTTGGCGGGGCTTCGAACCGCGGTTTCGCGCGCTGTTTCCCGCGCAGACGGCGGGGTTGACGGGCGAGGAGCTGTCTCTGGCGGTGAACGCGGTGCAGCCGACGTTGATCCGCGTGGACGCGGACGAGGTGACCTACAATCTGCACATTCTGCTGCGCTTCGAGTTGGAGAAGAAACTGTTTGCGGGCGAGTTGGCGGTGGGCGATCTGCCGGCGGCGTGGCGCGCGGCCTCGCGGGACATGGTCGGCCTCGAGCCTGCGACGGATCGCGAAGGCGTGCTTCAGGACGTGCATTGGAGCGACGGGGCGTTCGGGTATTTTCCGAGCTACTGTCTGGGCAACATGCTCGCGGCACAGCTGTGGTATCGCGCGCGGGCGTTGCGGCCGGGGTTGGAGGAGGAGTTTGCGCGCGGGGATTTTTCGTGGCTCCTCGGCTGGTTGCGGGCGGAGGTGCATGCACAGGGTCGGCGGTGTGATGCGCTGGAGCTGGCGCGGCGCGTGACGGGCGAGGAGTTGTCGCCGCGGGCGCTGGTGCGGTATCTGCGCGAGCGGTATGGGGCGGCCGAGGGAGCGTGAAATGACCGACGCCGACCGTTCAAATCCGCGCAAACAATCTGGGCGCGGCGGGCGGTTTCAGGTTGGGAACTTGGGCGTTTGAGATTTTTATCGCTGCCATGGGACTGATCGACACGCACACGCATCTGGAATCGTTTGCCCGCCAGGGCGGCACCGTGCTGGGGGACGCCCTGGCGCGGGCGCAGGCGGCGGGCGTGGAGGCGATGATCACCATCGGGACCTCGCCGGACGATTGGACGTTGTATCGCGCGCTCGCGCAGGCGCACGCCGCGACGGGGTTGGTGCGCTATTCGGTCGGACTGCATCCCTGTGCGGTCGAGGGCGACTGGGCGGTGGCGCTCGCGCAGGTCGAAGGGTTTTGGCAGGGCGCGGCGCCGCGGCCGGTGGCGCTGGGGGAAATCGGGCTGGACCGGTTTCATTTGCCCAAAGACGCGGCGGAGGCGGAGCGGATTTTCGCGTGGCAGCGGGCGGCGTTCGCGGAGGGCCTCGCGTTGGCGAAGCGGCTGGCGTGCCCGGTCGTGGTGCATTCGCGCGGGGCGTTTGCGGAGTGTGTCGCCATGATCGACGCGAGCGGGGTCGACTGGACGCGCGTGGTGTTTCACTGCTTCACCGAAGGGGTGGCGGAGATGGCGGAGCTGACGCGCCGGGGGGGCTGCGGATCATTTACGGGTGTGCTCACGTACAAGAGTGCGGAGAACGTGCGGGCGGCGGCGCGGGCGCAGGGGCTCGCGCGGCTGATGGTGGAGACGGATGCGCCGTATCTGACGCCAATGCCGCATCGCGGAAAGCCGAACGAGCCGGCGTTTGTGCGCCACACGGCGGAGTTCGCGGCGCGCGAGGTGTTTGGCGTCGCTGACGCGGAACTGGCGGCGGTGACGTCGGCCAACGCTCGGCGTTTTTTTGGACTCTAACCCGCGCTGGCGGGCGCGCCCGAGGCTAGGCCTCGTCGAATTTCCGGGCGAAGAGGGCGTCGAGCTCGGTCAGCATGGCGGCGGCGTCGTCCCCGGTGGCGATGAACTTGACCTTCGAACCCCGGCCGGCGGCCAGCATCATCAGGCCCATAATACTTTTGCCGTTCACCTGCTCGTCTTTGTTTTCCACAAAGACCTCCGCTTTGAATTTGTTGGTGATGCGGACGATCATGGCGGCGGGACGGGCGTGGATGCCCATCTTGTTCTGCACAACCAAGTCCTTCGTGACTGGCTGAGGAGCAGGTGTGGCGTCGCTTTTGTTCATGCTTGCAGGAATGACCGGTCAACGTCCGTGAGGTGGCACGGGCTTGCAACCCAAAAACCAGCCGGCACCATGCCTGCCCATGCCCGAAATCGCGATCATTGTCCCGTGTCGGCTTGAGTCTACGCGCTTCCCCCGCAAGCTTTTGCATAAGATCAAGGGGCGGCCGTTGCTGTGGTGGGTGGCGGAGCGGATCGCCCGGGAGGCGCCGGAGTTTCCGCTGTGGTTTGCGGTGGATCATGCTCTCTTGGCCGACTGTGTGACCGCGGCCGGCTTTCGGGCGATCATGACGGGTGGCGCGCACCAAAGTGGCACGGACCGCATCGCGGAGGCCAACCGGACGGTGGGCGCCGAGCGGGTGATCAACGTGCAGGCCGACGAACCGCTCGTCACCGGAGGGCAGCTGCGGGCGCTGGCCGATCTCTTGGAGGACGGGGACGACGTGCCGATGGCGACGCTGGCCACGCCGTTCACGCGGGCGGAGGACTTCGCCAATCCGAACCAGGTGAAAGTGGTCATGGCTCCGTCGGCGCGGCGGGCGTTGTTTTTCTCGCGTTCGCCCATCCCCTACGCGCGCGACCGCCAGGGCGTGGTGGACGACGCGTGGGTGGCGGCCAACCCGTGTTTCAAACACCTCGGGCTCTATGGGTATCGGGCCGACCTGCTGGAGCAGTTCGCCGAACTGCCGATGGGCCGGCTGGAACAGATCGAAAAGCTCGAGCAGTTGCGGGTGTTGGAGAACGGCTACGAAATCGCCTGCGCGGTGACCGCGGACCCGACCATCGGCGTCGACACGCCGGAGGACGCGGTGAAGTTCGCGCAGTGGCTGGGCTGAGGCGATTGCCGGGGGTGCGCCGGGCGGTGTGACGCCGCCACGGGTTGTGGAGAGGCGGAGAAGGCGGTCTTATCTCTGCGGTCCGGGCGCAATTCACGGCCCCGGGCCGCGTCACTGCCGGCGGTGGCCCGGGCTCGGTGCACGGTCCGCCACCCCGTCCATGATTCCCCGGCGCGATCCCGTCCCAACCTCCGCGCTGGGCGGGCTGTTGGTGTGGCTCGGAATGACGTTGCTGGCCGGGTGCAGGACGGAGACGCCCTTGTCGCCGACGGCGATCGTGGCGGCGCGCGACGGGCGAACGCTGTGGGTGGCGTGTGCGACAGGTGGGGCGGTGATGGAGCTTTCGGCCGAGGGGGGCGTGCGGCGGCGTTTCCCGCTGCCGTCGGCGCCGTCGGGTCTCGCGCTGTCGCCGGATGGGCGGACGCTCGCGATCACCTGTGCGGCGCCGCGCAGCACGGTTTGCCTGCTCGAAGTCGAACGTGGCGAGATCACGGCGCGGTGGGCGGCCGGCCACACGGCGATGGCGCCGGTGTTCAGTCCCGACGGCGGCACGCTTTACGTCTGCCACCGGTTCGATGACGATGTCGGGGTGCTGGAGGTGCGCAGCGGGAAAATGTGGGCGCGAATCCCCGTGGTGCGCCAGCCGGTGGCGGCGGCGCTGACGCCCGATGGCCGGCGGCTTTTCGTGGCCAACCACCTGCCGGCCGGGGCGGCGGACCGCGACGTCGTCGCCGCGGGGGTGAGTGTGATCGATCCGGCGGCGCGCGCGGTGGTGGCCAATCTGACCCTGCCGAATGGCGCGGGGCTGGTGCTCGGGGTCGCGGTTTCGCCGGATGGCCGGCACGTCGCCGTGAGCCACAATCTCGCGCGGTTCCAATTGCCGACCACGCAGGTGGAGCGCGGCTGGATGAACAGCGCGGCGCTGAGTTTCATCGACGTGGCGGCGATGCGGGTGGCGGCCACGGTGTTGCTCGACGAAGTCGATGCGGGGGCGGCGAATCCCTGGGCGGTCGCCTGGGCGCCGGACGGGGCGAAGGTGGTCGTGACGCATGCGGGCACGCACGAAGTGAGTGTGATCGACGCGCCGGGGTTGTTGCGGAAGGTGGCGGCCGTGACCGGCGGCGGAGCGACCGCGAAGGACGTGTCCGGCGACCTCACGTTTTTGCTCGGTTTGCGGCGCCGCGTGGCGTTGCAGGGGAACGGCCCGCGCGCGCTGACGGTGGCGGCGAATCGCGCGTGGGTCGCGGACTATTTTTCCGATGCGGTCGAGTCGATTGAGCTCGGGTCGAAGGAGTCAACGTCGCGGCGGGTGGCGATGGCGCCGCCGCGGGAGGAATCGAGCGCGCGGCGCGGCGAACGGCACTTCAACGACGCGACGCGGTGTTTCCAGCATTGGCAGAGCTGTGCGACGTGCCATTCGTGGGACGCGCGCGTCGACGGGTTCAACTGGGATTTGCTCAACGATGGCGTCGGCAACCCGAAAAATTCGAAGAGCATGCTCTTTGCGCACCGGACGCCGCCGGCGATGAGCACGGGCATCCGCGATTCCGCCGAAATGGCGGTGCGCGCCGGGTTCCGCCACATCCAGTTCGCCGCGCAGACGGAGGACGTGGCGACGGCGGTGGACGCCTACTTGAAATCGCTCCGGCCGGTGCCGAGTCCCTGGCTCAAGGGCGGACGGCGGTCGGCGGCGGCGGAGCGCGGGCGGCGGGTGTTTGCGGATGAGGGGGTCGGCTGCGCGGGATGTCACCCGGGTCGGGATTTCACCGATCTGCGCAGCCACGCGGTGGGCACGGCGAACGCGCGGGAGCCGGCCGACACGCGGTTCGACACGCCGGGGTTGGTGGAACTCTGGCGGACCGCGCCCTACCTCCACGACGGGTCGGTCGCCACGCTGCGGGAGCTGTTTGCGGGGCGCAACGGCACGGACCGGCATGGCCGCACGTCGCGCCTGAGTACGGCGGAAATCGACGACCTCGTCGCCTACCTGCTTTCCCTATGAACACGCCCACGGGCCGAAATTTTCTCAGGTGGATCCGACGGTGGTGGGCCTTGGGGTGGATCGGCGTGGCGGGGGTGGTCGGGGCGGCGACCGCACCGAGCCCGGCGCCGGAGTTGCTGGCCGCGTTTCGCGCGCCGGGCGGACCGATGGCGGGGATCGACGAACTGGTGTTCGCGTTGCGCAAACCCAACGAAACGGACGGGCACTGGTATGCGAACATCGGTTACTACGCGCACGACCCGGACCGCAAGGCATGGCGCGAGGGCGGGCGGCTGGTGCGCTGGCCGGTGGGCGCGGGCGCGACGACGGCGTTGGTCGACGATCCGCGCGGCGGCGTACGCGATCCGCAGGTGCATTATGACGGAAGGAAGATTCTGTTCAGCTACCGCCGGGGCGGCACCGAGTACTACCACCTCTACGAAATCGGCGTCGACGGCACCGGGCTGCGCCAGCTGACGGACGGACCGTTTGACGATATCGAGCCGACCTATTTGCCGGACGGGAGCATCGTGTTCGTGTCCACTCGCTGCAAACGGTGGGTGAACTGCTGGCTGACGCAGGTAGCGGTTTTGTATCGCTGCGACGAGGACGGGCGCAACCTGCGTGCGCTGTCGAGCAACAACGAGCAGGACAACACGCCGTGGCCGTTGCCGGACGGGCGGCTGCTTTACACGCGGTGGGAGTATGTCGACCGCAGCCAGGTGGATTATCATCATCTCTGGGCGGGGAATCCGGACGGCACGGCGCAGACCGTGTGGTATGGGAATCTGCATCCGGGGATCGTGATGATCGATGCCAAGCCCGTGCCCGGTTCGAACCGCGTGGTGGCGGTTTTTTCGCCCGGACACGGCCGGCGCGATCACGCCGGGCACCTGGCGCTCGTCGACGGGAAGGCCGGCCCGGATGCGAAGACGTCGGCGCGCCAGTTCTCCAAGGGCGCGCCGGATTTTCGCGACCCGTGGGCGTTTTCCGAGAATTGCTTTGTCGCGGCGCTGGGCGCGTCGGTGGTCGTGCTCGACGGTCAGGGCCGGCAGCAGGTGATTTTCCGGCTGGGGGCGGCGGAGGCGAAGGACGGCTGGCAGGTGCACGAACCGCGTCCGCTCGTCGGCCGTCCGCGGGAGCGGCGGTTGCCGGACCGGACCCAGCCGGCCGAGCCGACGGGCCGGCTGATCCTCGCCGATCTTTACGAAGGCCGCAATCTGGCCGGCGTGGAGCCGGGGGAGATCAAGAAGCTGCTGGTGCTGGAAACGCTCCCGATGCCGATCCATTATACCGGCGGGATGGAGCCGATCAGCTACGGCGGGACGTTCACGCTGGAACGGATCGTCGGCACGGTGCCCGTCGAGGCGGACGGCTCGGCGTTTTTCGAACTGCCGGCGTTGCGGAGTTTTTTCCTCGTGGCGCTGGACGCGCAGGACCTGGCGGTGAAGCGCATGCAGAGTTTCCTGACGGTGCAGCCCGGCGAGCTGACGAGCTGTCTGGGCTGTCACGAACAACGCACGACGGCGCCCGCGGCCAGCTACACGATGCGGGCCACGATGCGGCCCGCGAGCCGGATCGAGCCCATCGCGGGCGTGCCGGATGTGATCGATTTTCCCCGCGACATCCAACCGGTCCTGAACGCGCTGTGCGTCGACTGCCATGGCTACGAGAAGACGGCGGCCGGCGGACCGCGCGCCGGCCGGCTGCTGCTGACGGGCGACCGCGGGCCGATGTATAGCCACAGCTACTACATGCTCACGATCGCGCGGCTGTTCTCCGACGGGCGCAACCGGGCGACGAGCAACTATGCGCCACGGACGCTCGGGTCATCCGCGAGCCGCCTGCTGAAACTGGCCGACGGTTCGCACTACGGGGCGAAGGCCACGCCGGCCCAGCACCGGCTGCTGCGGCTCTGGATCGACTCGGGGGCCGCCTATCCCGGCACCTATGCGGCGCTCGGCACCGGCATGATCGGCGGCTACGCGGAGAACACGCCCGTCGACACGGACAATGACTGGCCGGCAAAGCGTGCCGCGGGCGAGGCCATCGCGCGCCGTTGCGCGGCGTGCCACGCGGAAAAGGGGCGACTGTTGCCGCTCGGCCTGGCGGATGAACGCGGCGTGTCGTTCTGGCGGCCCGACTGGGACGATCCGCGGCTGATTACCAGCCGGCACATCGTGTTCAATCTCTCGCGTCCGGAAAAGTCGCTGATGTTGCTGGCGCCGTTGGCCGAGTCGGCCGGCGGCTGGGGGATCTGTCGCGACCCGAAGACGAAACGGCCTGTGACCGTGTTTGCGGATACGGGCGACGCGGACTACCGGAAGATTCTCGCGTTGACCGTCGCGGGGCAGGAGCACCTCGCGCGGGTGAAACGGTTCGACATGCCGGGCTTCCAGCCGCGGCGCGACTGGGTGCGCGAGATGGTGCGCTACGGGGTCCTGCCGGTGGGCAGCGAGTCGACCGCTGCTGCGCTCGACCCCTATGCGGTGGAGCAGCGCTATTGGCGGTCGCTCTGGTATGGGCCGTGAGCGGCCGGAGCGCGGCCGCGCGAATCAGATGGTGCCGGCTTTGCGGGCCTCGACCATCTTGTAGAAATCGACGAAGAGCGGGTCGGCGTCATTCGGGCCGGGGGCGGCTTCCGGGTGGTATTGGACACTGAAGATGGGGAGTTTCGTGTGGCGCAGGCCCTCGACGGTGTGGTCGTTGAGGTTGATCTCGGTGACTTTCGCGCCGGTCTTCTCGAGCGATTTCGGGTCGGTGGCGAAACCGTGGTTTTGGGCGGTGATCGAGACTTTGCCGGTCTCCAAATTTTTCACGGGCTGGTTGCCGCCGCGGTGGCCGAACTTGAGCTTGAACGTCGAGCCGCCGAGGGCGTGCGTCAGCATTTGATGGCCGAGGCAGATGCCGAAGATCGGGTAGTCGGGGATCAGGTTGGTGACCGTCTGGTGAATGTAGGGGAGCGCGGAGGGATCGCCGGGGCCGTTGGAGAGAAACACGGCGTCGGGTTGGTGTTCGCGGACCTGTTCCCCGGTCGCGGTGGCCGGGAAAACCTGCACCTCGAAGCCGTGGTTCACGAGCTTGCGGTAAATGCTGTGCTTCGCGCCGTAGTCGAAGGCGGCGACGCGGAATTTTTTCGCGGGCACCGCGGGAGCGTTCATCGTTGTGCCGACGGGCAGGTAAGGCGTGTTGTAATTCGCCGAATCATCGGCCCGCCAAAGGTAGGGCGTGCGGCACGTCACGTCCTTCACGTAGTCGGCGCCGGCCATGTCCTGCCAGGCCTTGGCGCGCTGCACCGCTTCGGCGTCGGAGAGGGGGAGGGTGCTGAGACAGCACTTCATCGCGCCGTCGACGCGGAGTTTTTTGGTGAGGGCGCGGGTGTCGACCTCGCTGATGCCGGGGATGCCGTGCTGGCGGAGGTAGGCGTCGAGGGAGAGTTGGCTGCGCCAGTTGCTGACGATGGGGGAGAGTTCGCGGACGACGAAACCGCTGGCCTTGGGCCCGGCGGCCTCGGAGTCTGCGGGGCAAATTCCGTAGTTGCCGATTTGCACGGCGGTCATCGTGACGATCTGGCCGAAGTAGGAGGGGTCGGTGAGGATCTCCTGGTAGCCGGTCATCGAGGTGTTGAACACGCACTCGCCGGCGATGGTCGCATCGGCGCCGAAGGCGAGGCCGCGGAAAATGGAACCGTCTTCGAGCGCGAGAACTGCGGGTTTGGACGTGGACATTAAAGCCGAACGAAAAGGCGTCGCCCCACCGCTGCCAAGGGGAAACGCGTGCGGTGCACACGAAAAACCGCGGGGAGGGGGCGGGCGGCGCCGCCGCGGGTGGCGGCGGTTTGGTTTTCCGGGCGGGGCCGCCGGGCGGGCGATTTGCGCGCGCGGTTTGACAGCAGGTGGTTAGCTCCCTAACTGTCCGCAAAACCGATGCCCTACATTGAAGATCGCGCCACCTGGTTCGAAGGCCAGGGACTCTGGCAACACATTCCCGAGAGCGATTGGCGCGATTGGATCTGGCAGTTGAAGAACCGGATTACGACGGTGGCGCAGCTGGAGCAGGTGATGACGCTGACGGCCGACGAGAAGGCGGGCTGCGTTTTTGCCAACCAGAAGCTGGCGCTCGCGATCACGCCCTATTTTTTCAACCTGATCGACCGCAGCGATCCGCAGTGTCCGATCCGCAAGCAGGTGATCCCGCGGGCGGGCGAGATGGTGCTGAGCGAGGAGGAGCGCCTCGATTCGCTCGGCGAGGACGAGCATTCCCCGGTCCCGGGGCTGGTGCACCGCTATCCGGATCGGGTGCTGTTCTTGGTGACGGACCGGTGCGCGGCCTATTGCCGCTACTGCACGCGGAGCCGGTTGGTCTCGAACGCGCAGGACTACAATTTTCACCCGGAATATGAGCAGGGGCTGCGCTACATCGAAGCGCACCCGGAGGTGCGCGATGTGCTGCTGTCGGGCGGCGATCCGCTGCTGTTGTCCGACAAGAAACTGGAGCACCTGTTGTCGCGGCTGCGGGCCATCAAGCACGTGGAGTTTATCCGCATCGGCTCGCGCATCCCGGTGTTTTTGCCGCAGCGCATCACGCCGGAGCTGTGCGAGATTTTCAAGAAATACGGGCCGATTTGGATGAGCATTCACGTGAACCATCCCAAGGAGGCCACCGCCGAGTTGAAGGCCGCGTGCGAGCGGCTGTCGTTTGCGGGCGTGCCGCTCGGCAACCAGAGCGTGCTGTTGGCGGGGGTGAATGACGACGTCGACGTGATGAAGGCGCTCGTGCACCGGCTGCTGCGGATGCGCGTGCGGCCCTACTACATTTACCAGATGGACCTGATCACGGGTGGGGCCCACTTCAAGGTCGATGTCCGGAAAGGCATCGAGATCATCCGGGCGCTCCGGGGCCACACGACGGGTTACGCGGTGCCGCAATACGTGATCGATGCCCCGGGCGGCGGCGGCAAGGTGCCGATCAATCCCGACTACGTGGAAAAAATCACCGAAGACGAAGTGGTCTTCCGCAACTACGAGGGCCAGACGTTCAGTTATCCGCTCAAGAGCACGCCGATGAAAACGACGGACGCAGGGTCGCCGGCCGGGTTGCCGACGCCGGTCGGTTTCGAGTCGATCGTCGTGCACTGAGTGGGTGGGGGCATGCGTGTGCGGGTAGCCGGATCGGGGCCGCGACCGCGCAGAGAACGCCGCGGCGATCGTGGCGGTGGTCGTTTTTTGATTGAGGAGGTGCCGTGGGTGGCCCTCCCACCTCGTCGCGGCGGAGCAAAGGGGGGGGCGGACGACGCGCATGCGGGCGGTGCGGAGTTGCTTGAGGGTTCGTCCGCCCGGCTGGGCGATCTCCTGCCCGCGGGCGCGGTCAACGCGCGTGGCCCTGGCGTGCATGACGACGTTCGCCTCGTCGGCTAGGGGCAGAGGAAATCGCTGCCGCGGGACACGAACGCCGCACCCGCGCCGAGTAAAGCGGCGCATGCGCGGCTCCGGCGAGCCCGCCCGCGATGTCGGATGATTTGAGGCCGATCGCCTGCGTGAGGTGGTCGCCGACGCGTTGCGCGACCGCGGCGCCGTCGTCGGTCTTGGCCCGGTGGGTGATTTCACGGATCTGGACTGGGGCGAGCGTGGCTTCGGCCACCGCGTGGGCGCGCAGAAAACGCTCCCCCTTGGCGAGATCGGCCTTCAGTGGGTCGTTCGCTGCGGGTAACGAGGGGGCTGCGACGGAGAACGGGCAGCGCCAGACCGCGCGGTCCGACTGCCCATCTTGTGGGCGGAACTGGGGGTGGGGCTGACGTGGGACGCGGCGATCCGAGTCCACGCGCCGGCGACGGCGAGGGCGGCGACGACGAGGCCGGCGGCGAGAAACAGGCCTGCCAGCAGGCCGAAGAGATGCGGACGGGCGGGAGGGGTTTCCCCGGTGCATAAATTTCGTCCGGAGCTCGCGGTGAGCGCCGACCGGCTGTCGAAAAGAGTCATTCGCAATGCCGTAATCTGTTTTTATCCAGTGCTTTAATGCATGGCGTTTTTTTCTCAAAAAACTTCCGCGATTTTTGAGCGTTTCGTCTCTTGGCGCATCTATCTCCGTGTAGTCAGCACTGTCCTGGTAAGACAGTGGTTTGTTTGTAGTTCTTACGGTTTGCTTGGTGTTAGGTCACAAGAGCCGCCTCCTTACGGGGGCGGTTCTTGTGGTTTAGGGGGGGGCGGCACCGGTGGTTCGGGGCGGGTGACGGGGGCGGGGTGGTCGCCGCTGACACACATTCCGCTTGCGCCGCGCCTGCGCGCGCCGTTCGTTGCGCGTGCCTGTAGGGGTGTCCTCCGCGGAGGACTGAGATTGCGGTGCGCTCGACCGCTCGACCCTTCGAACCTGGACGGATC
Source organism: uncultured Opitutia bacterium (assembly GCA_903948415.1). Classification (GTDB taxonomy): domain Bacteria; phylum Verrucomicrobiota; class Verrucomicrobiia; order Opitutales; family Opitutaceae; genus GAS368. The sequence continues at coordinate 12,382 of CAJAYO010000313.1, forward strand.
ATGCCGACGAAGGAAACAGCAGGCGCCGCAAACGCGCCTTTTGGGGGGCGTTCGGCGCCCCTTCTGTCGGGAGTTCGTTCAGGGCGGGCACTCCGCCACCATGAAAATCCCGCACCGACTCCTCCTCCTCCTCGCCGCGACGCTCGTCACCGCAGAAATCGCTCGCGCCCAAAATGCCGCACCGGCGCAGCCCGCGCGCGCGACGCCGGCCGCGCCCGCGGCTGAAACCGTGAAACTCGAGCCAGTCCGCGTCACCAGCGATCTCTGGGAGTCGCCTCTCGCGCGCATTCCGGCCAGCGTCACGGTCTACGATCAGGACGCCCTGCGCGCCGGCGCCGTGCGGCACTTCGGCGACCTCGCCGACCAGATCCCAAATCTCACCTTCACGGGCGCCACCTCGCGTCCGCGTTATTTTCAGATCCGCGGCATCGGCGAAAATTCCCAATACGAGGGCGAGACGCCCGATTCCACGGTGCGCTTTTTCGTCGACGACCTCGATTTTACCGGGCTCGGCACGCTCGGCGGCACGTTCGATGTCCGGCAGGTCGAAGTCTTGCGCGGCCCCCAGGCCGGCGCGTTCGGGGCCAACGCGGCCGGTGGTGTCGTCCGGCTGCTCACGAATGCGCCCACGCCATTCTGGACCGGCCAGGTCGAGGCCAGCGCGGGCGGCGATGCCCTGCGCGAGGGCGGCTTTGCGGTCGGCGGTTCGCTCACGCCGAGCCAGCCGGAGCGGCTCATGGCCCGCGTGGCGATCCACCAGAGCAACAGCGACGGTTTCCGCCGCAACGTGACGCTCAACCGCGACACGAACGCCCGCGACGAGTTCTCCGCCCGCCTGCGGCTCACCGCGAATCCGTCGTCCCGCCTGCGCCTCGACGGCACGCTGTTGTTCTCTGACGTGAACAACGGGTTTGACGAATTCTCGCTCACCAACAGCGGCACGTTCACCGCCAGCGACGAGCCCGGGCGCGACGAGCAACGGTCCCGCGCCGCGAGCCTGCGCGCGACGTTCACGGGCTTCGCGGGTGCGCGGCTCACGTCCGTCACGGGCTCCAGCCGGGCGAACTCCCGCTACAGTTACGACGACGACTGGACCGCCGCGTCGTATCAGGGTTTCAGTGATCTCCGGCGGGACCGCACCGTGTTCAACCAGGAACTCCGCCTCGACTCGACGCTCACGCGCGGCGCGCTCGGCTGGATCGACCGGTGGACGCTCGGGGCGTTTTATTCCAACACCCGCGAAACCGGCGCCTACACCAACACCGACCCGGGCAACATCCGCGGTCTGCGCACGCGCTATTTCGGCGACAACACCGCGCTGTTCGCGCAGGTCGCCCATGACCTCGCCGCCCACACGCGTCTGACCGTCGGCGTGCGCACCGAGTCCGTGAATCTGGACGGTCGCGGCACCAAGACGCGTTACCGGACGGCGCGCCGGGCCTTCGATCCCGAGGTCACGTTTCATCCCGGTTTCGACGACATGGTGCTCGGCGGCAAGGTCACCCTCGAGCACGACCTGAACGCGAACCAACTCGTCTTCGCCGCCGTGACGCGCGGCTACAAAGCCGGCGGGATCAATATCGACGCGCGTATCAGCCCGCCCGCCGATCCGCTCACCTACGGGACCGAAACGCTTTGGAACTACGAGGCGGGTATTCGCGGCAACTGGCTCGACCACGCGCTGACCGGCGAGCTCACGGCGTTCTACCTCGACCGCCGCGACACGCAGGTGCGCGACTCCGCCGGCTTCGGCGGCAACTACCGCTTCTTCACCGCCAACGCCCGCGGCGCCGACGTCTACGGACTCGAAGCCGCCGCGACCTACACGCTCACCCGGGAACTCTCCCTTCACGCCACGCTCGCGCAAATGGGTTCCCAGCTCGACCGGTTCACGCTGACCAACGGCAACACCGGTGGCGGTCGCCGGCTTGCGAATACGCCGCGCTACGGCTACACGCTGGGCGCGCGGCACCGCGATGCGTCGGGTTTTTTTGCCAACGCCGAACTCGTCGGCCGCGCCGAGCAGTTCGACTCCAACAACCAGAACGAAGCCCGCCGCGCCTTCCGTCTCGTCCACGCCAGCTTCGGCTACACGTGGCAGGCGTGGACGTTCACCGTCTGGGGCCGCAATGTCTTCAACACGCGTTACGAAAAGCGCGTCTTCTTCTTCGGCAACGAGGACCCGGACTATGTCGAGACGCGTTACGAAGACCGCGCCGACCCGCGCCAGGTGGGCGTCAGCGCCGCGTATCGGTTTTGAGGCCGGCGTTGGTCGCGGCCGACGTCGTCACGAGCCATTTCATCCACGCGAAGCTGCCGATCGTGTCGGCGGAGACGCGTTGGATGAGATCGCGCTTGCGATAGTAATGGCGGAGGGCGGCAAAAAAGGCCGCTTGCGTGACCACGAACAGGGCGAGGAAGAACAGAACGTTTTCCCCTGGGGCCGCGTTCGCCAGCGGGTCGTAGTTGCGGGCCATCCAGAGGGTCCGCGAGAGGAGGGGCACGAGAATGAACGAAGAGCCGAGGACGGCGATCTGCATGATCCGACTGTCACGGGATTCTTCGCCGAGTCGGCCCCAGTGAACGAGCGGCGCGACGGGCAGGGCGGTGGCGATCATCGCGGCGATTCCCCAAAATCCCTGCCACGGAAACGCCCGTCCGTTGATCAGGCACGCCGACTGACCGAACAGAAAAACAACGCCCACGAGGATGCCATAGGCGAACGCCAGATCCGCGAGGGCGCCGAGGAAGAGGGCGTTGGCCCGCGAGCGGCGCGAGAGCGGATAAAGGCAGCGGGCGCGCGGAACGGCGACCAGGTGTGTTTGGAAAAGCAACAACACGCCGAGCAGCGACCACAGCGACGGTCCGCTGATGAAATCGCGCGCACCGGGCAACAGCGTGCCGGGCTTGCCGGCGGCGACCGATAGAATCGCCACGGCGACGAGGCTGCTGATCACCAGACCGGGGACGCGCCCGAAGCGTCCCCCGTCGGGGCGCCGCTCAAAGCGCAAGGCGGCGAGCCACCAGCCCAGTGAGCGCAGGCGCCAACGGGAGGTCAGCGTGAGGCGTTCAAAATGTTGGCGAACCTCCTCCTGGCTGGCGCGCCGCTTCATCAGCGGCCCGGAGAACAGCGCGGAAAAATACGGGACGTGCGGAGTGAGAGCGCGAGTGCGGAGGCGGGCACGGGAGCGCGGCAGGGTGAGGAGCACCGTCGCTGCGGCCAAACTGACGGCGGACCAGGCCACGGGCGCACCTTGCATCCATCCGATGAACATCGCGGGGGCGCTGACGCTGCCGATCGCGAGACCCAGCAGGAGGCCGTTGCTGAGGGGGGTAACGGCTGCGGTATCGTCACCGGAGGAGACGCCCGGGCCCAACAGCAGGGTGCAGGCGAGCAGGAGGGCGGCCCACGCGGCGGCGGGAAAAACCGCGAGCGCCGGCGAAACGGCGTGGGCGATGAATCCCGCGGCGAGGGCGACGAGAGCGGTGACGGCGAGATGGGCGTTGAAGAGCCGCGCGGCGCCGCGCGGTAACAGCAGTGCGTGGGGGCGATGGAGCGCCTCGTGGAGCAGCGACGCCAAAGCCCAGCCGATGATCAGCGAGTAGAGCGTCAAAAGACAAAACGCCGCGGCGGCGCGATTCGCCCAAGTCACGCCGCCCCGTTCCATGGCGGGGAGCCACGAGAGGCAAAAGACGGCGAGCCCGGCGAAGCGGGTCTTTTGCGCCCACAAGAGTTGCAGGTAGGGATTCATGCGGCCGGCCTCCGTTCGTGGATCAGCACCGGGAAGAGCTGATCGATGTTCATGGCCCGCCGGGTGATCGTCGCGCCAGAGGTGGCCGCGAACGTGCGCTCCGCCCCGGCACCCGGGGTGCGCACGCAAAGGCGCGACTGCCGCGAATCGCCTTCGCGGGCCAGCACCCACGGCTCGGGGAAGCGGGTGGGCAACGTGCCGTCCGCGGCCGTGACCATCCACTCGGCCTACGTTTCCTGCACGTCGTCGAGCGCGGAGTTGAGGGCGAGTTCGCCGCGATCCAGGACGACGACCCAATCGACGATTTTTTCGACGTCGGCGAGAATGTGCGAGGAGAGGAGGATGGTGCTGGCGTCTTCGCGGATGAGATCGACGACAAAGGCCATTAGGCGCGTGCGCACGATGGGATCGAGGGCGCTCATGGGTTCGTCGAGCAGGAGGAGTTGCGGGTGGTGGCAGACGGCGAGGATCAGGCCGAGTTTTTGCTGATCACCCACGGAGAGCTGCGCGATCTTGCGGGTAGGGTCGAGTTCGAGGTCGCCGAGCAGACGCGGTTCGCGCGCCCGATCCCACGTGGCGTAAAACGTCGCGGTGAAATCGAGTTGCTGGCGCACGGTCATCCACGCGAGAAACGCGGGTTCCTGCGGCATGAAACCGATCTGGGACAGTTCCGGCGCGTCCAGTTCGGCGCACGGACGCCCGAGCGTCGTGCACGAGCCGGTCGTGGGCAAAATCAGACCGCAGGCCGTGTGGAGCAGCGTCGATTTTCCGGCGCCGTTGCGGCCGAGCAGGCCGACGACCCGCCCCGGCGCGATTTCGAGCGACAGAGAGTTGAGTGCGGCGCGCCCGCCGGAGCGGAAGCCGAAGCGCTTGGTTAGGTTCTGGGTAATGAGGGGCGATTTCACGGGTAAAACGATTCAGGGCTGGGCCTGATCCAGCACTTCGCGGAACACCCGCACGGCTTGGGCGGGGGAGAGACCGAGCTGCCGGGCCACGCCGGCCGCACCGGTGAGGCTGGGGCGCAATTGGTCGAGCTTCTTGGTCTCGACGTCGTCGGCGTGAAGCGCGCGCACGACGAGGGTCTGACCGCGGCGACGCTCGAGGACTCCGTCGCGCTCCAGCAAACCATAGGCTTTGCTGATGGTCATCGGATTGAGCGACAGCGTGACCGAGAGGGCCCGGGTCGACGGCAGCTCGTCGTCGGCCTGCAGCATCCCGCTAGCGATCTGGAGGCGGATTTGCTCCATGATCTGGCGGTAGGCGGGCACGCCGGTGTGGTAGTCGATGACGAGGCGCCTGGCGGGGATGGGTCAGCTGTATTAGTGAACTAATACAGTAGTCAAGCGCAAGGCTGCGCCGGCGGTTGACCGGGAGCGGACGCGGGCCGGGAGGACGGGTATTCGCCGGCTTGCGCGGCGGCGCCCGGGCGGTTCAACTCCGCCACTTCCATGATCGGTCTCCACGAAGGCAAGGGGTCGCCCCTCAAGAAAAAGCCCGCCGAGCGCGTCTTCTCGCTGCGCTTGAGCGTGGTCGCGTGCCGACCGGTCATCTGGCGCCGGCTGCTGGTGCGCGAGTCGATGTGGCTCTCGCGGCTGCACGACACGATTCAGGTCGCGTTCGACTGGTTCGATTACCAGACGCATGCCTTCAATCTCGACGACCTCCGCTTCGGCAATCCGCTCAAGCGTGAGGAACTCACGATCGAGGATGACCGCGATGTGACGCTGGCCGACCTTGATCTTGAGCACCGCGGGCGGCTGACCTACGGCTATCATTTTGGCGAGGGCTGGCAGATCGACATCAAGGTCGAGAAGAGCGGTCCGCTGGAAAAAGGCGTGTTCTTCCCGGTGTGCGTGGGCGGCGAACGCGCGGGTCCGCCCGAAGATTGCGGCGGGATCGAAGCGTTTCACGACATGCTGGCGTGTATCAAGGAGCCCCAGACCGAGCTCGGCCGCGAATGGATCGAGTGGCTCGGGCCCGACTATAATCCCGAGACCTGCGATCTGGAGAAAATCAACAAGGCGCTGAAGAAGCTCGGAAAGTAACCGGAACGTTTCCGGTCACCCGTTGGCCCGCGGCGCGCCGCCTGCGATGACAGCCGGGTTCTTTGCGGTTTCGGGGTCAGCCGGGAGCCCGTGGGCGATGTCCGCCGGCCGGGTCCATCCGGTCATGCAACCGAACGCACGTTATCGCCAGGTGGTGCATCCCGGCATGGGGTCCGGAGTGGCGTTTGTGGCCGCGGATGAAATCGAAAATTTTCCCGCAACCGCAAACGACGATCTCCCGGAACCCGAACCGGCCGTCGCACCGACCGGGGGCCCGTCCAGTCCGTGGGGCCGCGCCACGGGACGCGTGTTACGGGTGTTCCGCCGGTGGGGCCCGCCCAGGCTGCGGCGCCGCGCCGCAGGCTCAACCAGCCGACCATGCCGGGGCG
>CAJAYO010000314.1 GCA_903948415.1 uncultured Opitutia bacterium
ATCGCGCGCCGCATTCGCGAGTGCCAAGTTTACTCGAAGATTTTTCACTATGCCACGCCGGCGGCGAAGCTCCGCGAGGAGGGCGTGATCGGCATCATCCTGTCGGGCGGGCCGCAGAGCGTCTACGCGAAGACCGCGCCGCACCCGGATCGCGCGATTTTTGAACTCGGCGTGCCGATCCTCGGCATCTGTTACGGCGTGCAACTGATGGGGCACCACCTCGGCGGTCACGTCGCGCACAGCCAGGCCCGCGAATACGGCCACGGTCAGCTCACGATCAAGAAGCAGAGCAAACTTTTTGCCGGCCTCCCGAAGAAGCTGCGCATCTGGAATTCCCACGGCGACAAACTCGAGAAACTGCCGCCCGGGTTCGTCGCGACCGCCGTCTCGGACAACTCGCCCTTTGCGGGGATCGAGGACCGGAAGCGCGGGTTTTACGGCATCCAGTTTCACCCGGAAGTTTTCCACACCGAGCGCGGGGGCGAGATGATTCGCAATTTCCTCGTCGGCATTTGCGGCGCGAAACAGGACTGGACCACGAAGGACTTTATCGCCCACTCGGTCGCGGGCATCCGGGAACAGGTCGGCAAGGGCCGCGTGCTGCTCGGGCTCTCGGGCGGCGTCGACTCCTCGGTGGCGGCCGCGCTGCTGCACAAGGCCATCGGCAAGCAGCTCACCTGCGTGTTCGTCGACAACGGGCTCCTGCGCAAAGGCGAGCGCGCGGCGGTCGAGAAACTCTACGGCGACCATTTCCACATCGACCTCCGCGTCGTCGATGCGGCGAAGCTGTTCCTGAAACGCCTCAAGGGCGTGACCGAGCCCGAGCAGAAGCGGAAGATCATCGGCCGCACCTTCGTCGAGGTGTTCGAGAAGTCGCTCAAATCCATCCAGGGCAGCGCGGAGTTCCTCGCGCAGGGCACGCTCTACCCCGACGTGATCGAGAGCGTCTCGATCCAGGGCAACCCGGCGTCGCTCATCAAGACCCACCACAATGTCGGCGGCCTGCCCGAGCGCATGAAGCTCAAACTCGTCGAGCCGCTGCGCCAGCTCTTCAAAGACGAGGTCCGCCGCGTCGGCGAGGCGCTCGGCCTCCCGAAGGAGGTCGTGTGGCGTCAACCGTTCCCCGGTCCCGGTCTCGGCGTCCGCGTGATGGGCGAGATCACGGCCCAGAACCTCGAGATTCTCCGCAACGCCGACTACGTGCTCCAGGAGGAGATGATGATGGCGTCGGGTTACTACTGGAAAGTGTGGCAGTCGTTCTGCGTCTTCCTTCCGGTGCAGACCGTCGGCGTGTTCGGCGACGAGCGCACGTACGACTATGTGATCGCGCTCCGCATCGTGGAGAGCACCGATGCGATGACGGCCGATTGGGCCAAGCTTCCGCACGAGGTGCTCCAGAAAATCTCCAGCCGCATCACCAATGAAGTCCGCGGTGTCGGGCGTGTGGTCTTCGACATCAGTTCCAAGCCGCCCGCGACCATCGAGTGGGAGTAATTCCCTCGCCTTCGCGGGCTTTCCTCCGGTCGCGCTCTCGTCCAACGTCCCACCCATGATTTCGTCCACCCTGCGCTTCTTGTCCGCGGCCGGCACCGCGGTCGTCCTCTCCGTCGCCGCCCGTGCCGCCGAGCCGGCGATGATCGCCAAGGCCCGCGCCCGCCTCGGTCCGGAGTCCGCGATCGAGGCCGTGAAGTCCGTCCACTACGTCGGCACGCTGGTCACGACCGATCCGGCCGACCCGACCAAACAGACGCGCGCCGCCATCGACATTGTTTTTCAGAAGAACGACCAGCAGCGCATCCGGGCCACGTCGGACAAGATGATCGAGACGACGGCGCTCGACGGCTACGACGCGTGGCAGCGCAAGCAGGACGCTGCCGACCAGACCAAGTGGCAACAGACCCTGCTCGGCGCCGAACAGATCAAGCGCCTCCGGGCCAACACGTGGGAAACGCTCGCCTTCTTCCGCGGGCTCGACGCGCGCGGCGGGCGGATCGAGGACCGCGGCGCCACGACGGTCGACGGCGTGGCCTGCCAGAAAATCGCCTTCATCCACGCGCCAAACATCGTTTTCCACCGCTACTTTGAGCAGGCGACCGGCCGGCTCGTCCTGACCGAGACCGAGGCGGGCGGCACGCTGCGCGAGCAGGGCGAGATTCTGGCAGCCGGCCTCCGTTTTCCGAAATCCATTCTGACCACGAACAAGCTGCCGAACGGCCAGGTGCAGGCGGTCACGATCAACATCGAGAAGGTCACCGTCAACGAGGTCTTCCCCGCGGCGTTTTTCGGCGTGCCGGGTCTGTCCACCCGCAAGTAGCTTTTCGCTTCCCGCGACGTCCGCCCGCCGAAAAAGCCGCCAGCGGACTCGACGGCGGGCCCAACCTGGCGTTAGGGTGTCCCTTCATGCGCTCGCTCCATCACGCTTCCAAGACCTTTGCCGACGATTTGGCCGCCTTTTGTCGCGGGTCGGTCGTGCCGAAGGAGATCGCCGATTCCGTCGCCGCCATTTTGGCCGATGTGCGCCTGCGCGGGGATGAGGCCGTGGGGTATTACGCCGCCAAGTTCGACAGCGCCAAGCTCCGCGCCCGCGATTTCCCGGTGAAACCCGCCGACCTCGCCGCCGCCGCGAAACGCCTTCCCGCCGCCGAGCTCCGGGCGCTCAAGGCCGCCCGCGACAGCATCGTCGAATTCAACCGCCGGGGTCTCCCGGAAAACTGGACGGCCAAAAACCAGCACGGCGCCCTCGTCGGGGAGAAATTCGACCCCATCCGGCGCGTCGGACTCTACGTGCCCGGCGGTCAGGTACCGCTCGTCTCTACGGTGCTGATGACGGCCACGCTCGCGAAAATTGCCGGCTGCCCCGAGATCGCCGTCTTCACGCCGAGCAACGCCGAGGGCAAGGTCGCCGACGGCCTGCTCGCCGCGCTGCACTTCGCGGGCGTCACGGAAGTCTACCGGTTCGGGGGGGTGCAGGCGATCGGCGCGATGGCCTACGGCACGACCACGATCAATGCGGTCGACAAGATCTACGGCCCCGGCAACGCCTACGTCTGCGAGGCGAAACGGCAGGTCTTCGGCACGGTCGGCGTCGATTCGCTCCCCGGTCCGAGCGAGGTGATGATCATTGCCGACGAAACGGCCAACCCTTCGTTCGCCGCCGCCGATCTCCTGGCGCAGGCCGAGCACGGCTCGGGTCGGGAAAAAATCTACCTGCTCGGCACCTCCGCCGAGATCATCGCCGCGATCACCGTCGAGTTGCGCACGCAGCTCCAGATCCTCAGCCGCAGTGAAAAGACCCAGCGGGTGCTGGAGAACGGGTTTCTCGCCCTCGAGGTCAAAAACTTGGCGCACGCCGCCGAGATTGCGAACTACGTCGCGCCCGAGCACCTCGAACTGCTCGTCGCCGACGCGGCGGCGAAAAAACTCACGGCCGACATCACGACGGCCGGCGCCATCATGATCGGTAATTACACGCCGACGGCCCTGGGCGATTTCGTCGCCGGCCCGAGCCATGTGCTGCCGACGGGCCGCGCCGGACGGTTTTTCAGCGGCCTGCGCGTCGCGGATTTCCTGCGCCGCACGAGCATTGTCCATTACGACCGCGCGAGTGTGAAAAAAGCCGAACCCATCGTCGCCGCCTTTGCCGCGATGGAGAAACTCGACGCCCACGGCCGCTCGGTGCGGATCCGGGCTTAACCCGTTCTGCCGCCCCGCGCCTCCCGCGGCGGCCCGCGCCGCCACCGGGGCGGCTCCTTTCGTCACCATGCCTGACCCGTCCTCCCTCGCTCTGCCGCACATCGCGAAGCTCCACGCCTACACGCCCGGCCTGCAGCCGACGGAATCCGGCTGGACGAAGCTCAACACCAACGAGTGTCCCTACCCCCCGAGCCCGCGCGTGGCCGAAGCGCTGCGCCGCGAGCTCGGTGACGACGGCGCCTCCCTGCGGCTTTATCCGAATCCCAAGAGTTCGCCCCTCCGCGCGGCGATCGCGCAGCACCACGGCGAAGGCCTCACGGCGGACCACGTCTGCGTCGGCAACGGCTCCGACGATATCCTGAATCTCCTCATCCGCGCGTTTTGCACGCAGGCGGCGGCGGCGGGCTACACGCTGCCGAGCTACTCGCTCTACCCGGTCCTCGTCGAAATCCAGGACGGTGCGACGAACGTCATCGAGTTCGACCGCGCGATGCGGCTGCCGGTGGAGCGCATCGCGGCCTCGACGGCCCGCGCGTTTTTTCTGACCTCGCCCAACGCCCCGACCGGCGTCGCGTTTGCCAATACCGACCTCGAGCGCGTGCTCGCGTCGTTCCGGGGCCTGCTCGTCGTCGACGAGGCCTATGCGCCCTTTGCCCGGGAAAACGCGGTCCCGCTCCTCTCGCGCCATCCGAACCTCGTCGTCGTGCGCACGCTCTCGAAGGCCTACGCCCTGGCCGGAATCCGCGTCGGCTACGCCTTGGCCCATCCCGAGATCATCGGCCTGCTCGACCGCGTGCGGGACAGCTACAATGTCAACCGCCTCTCGCAGGCGGCCGCCCTGGCCGCGCTCGGCGACCACGCCTATTATTCCGGCGTCGTGGAGAAAATCAAAGCGACGCGGGACCGGTGTGTCCGCGATCTCATTACGCGCCGCGCCTGGTTCACCTACGAATCGGAGACGAACTTTATCTTTACCGAGCCGAAGAACGCCCGCGGCGAGTCCGGCCCGGCGGTGGCGAAGGCCGCCTACGACTTCCTGTTCGCGCACAAGGTCCTCGTGCGTCACTTCCCGAGCCACGCCTTGACCGCCTCATTCCTGCGCCTCACGGTGGGCACCGACGACGAAATGCTCGTCCTCAACGAAACCTTCGACGCATGGCTAAAATCCTCAAAAGCGTAGTCCGCACCGCGACCGTCCGCCGCCAAACGGCGGAGACGGACATTGTCCTGACCCTGGCGGTCGACGGCCGGGGCCGTTCGGAAATCGCCACCGGCGTGCCGTTCTTCGATCACATGCTCACGCTCTTCGCGAAGCACGGTCTGTTTGACCTGCAGGTGAAGGCCAAGGGCGACGTGGAGGTCGACTACCACCACACCGTCGAAGACGTCGGGCTCGTGCTCGGCCAGGCCTTCAAAGAGGCGCTGGGCGACAAGGTCGGCATCAAGCGTTACGGCTTTTTTCTGCTGCCGATGGACGAATCGCTCGCGCGCATCGCGGTCGATGTCGGCGGCCGGCCGCACCTGGTTTACGACGCCAACGCCCCGACCATGTTCGTGCGCGACTTCAATATCATCCTCGTGAAGGAATTTTGCCGGGCGTTCAGCAACGCGCTCGGCGCCAACCTGCACGTGCAGCTCGTCTATGGCGAGGATCCGCACCATGTGGCCGAGGCGATCTTTAAGTGCCTCGCCCGCGCCCTCGACCTGGCGACGCAGATCGAGCCGCGGGCCGCGGACCAGCTCCCCAGCACGAAAGGCAAGATCTAGTTGAGAGGTGGCGGGCACGTCCCTGTGCCCGCCTGCCGCCGCGGGGACGCGACGGCCCACCCGCGCTGCACCATGTCTACCATCGCCGTCATCGACACCGGAATCTGCAACCTGCGCAGCGTCACCAAGGCGCTCGAGGCCGTCGGCGCGTGCATCCGCGTCGTGCGGACGCCCGACGAGATCGGGGCGGCGGAGGCGGGCGGGATCGTGCTGCCCGGCGTCGGCGCGCTGCGCGATTGCGTGGCCTCGCTCCGCGCCTCGAAGCTGGACGTGGCGGTCCGCGACTGGATCGCGGCGGACCGGCCGTTCCTCGGGGTGTGCCTGGGGATGCAGGCGCTGTTTGAGCATTCCGAGGAGGGCAACATCACCGGTCTCGGGATTTTTCCGGGGAAAGTTGTCCGCTTTCAACGTCCGCCCGAATTCAAGATTCCGCACATGGGCTGGAATACCGTGCGGTTCGTCCAGCCGGAATCTCCGCTGGCCGCCGGGTTGGCGACGGAGGGGGAGAACTTTTATTTCGTGCACAGTTTTCACTGCGTGCCGGCCGAGCGGCCGCTGGTGTTGGCGGAGTGCGACTACGGCGGGGCGTTCTGTGCCGCGATCGGGCGAGGCCGGGTGTTCGCCACGCAGTTCCACCCGGAGAAAAGCCAGGCCAAGGGCCTGCAGGTTTACCGGAATTTTGCGGCGGTTGTGACCGCCGGGTAGGCGACGGCCGGCTTGACGGCCGTCGGTCGCAGCTGCCGGGAGCGACGGCGACGCGGGTGTCTCCCTGCGCGTCGGTTCACTCCGCGAACACGTCGCGAACCTTGATCTTCAGGCCGGGGAGCAGCGGGGTCGCGAGGGTTTTCCCCTCGGCGAGGGTTGCGCGGGGTGCCGTGGAGCTTTCGCCGAGTTGGAAAACCGTGATCGTGCGTTTCACCGGGTCGACGCTCCAGAACTCTTCCACACCGGTGCGGGCGTAGATTTCTTTTTTCATGCCCAAATCGTGCTTGGCGCTGCTTGGCGACAGGATTTCGACGACGAGATCGGGCGCGCCGTCGGCCCCGTGTTCGGTGAGGGAGGTGTAGCGGGATTGGGAAAAGTAGCAGAGATCGGGTTGATAGACGTTGAGGTCGGTGAGGGTGACGTCGAACGGGGCCGCGTAGACCTCGCCGATGGGGTTCGCCTGCAGGTA
>CAJAYO010000315.1 GCA_903948415.1 uncultured Opitutia bacterium
CTTTCCTGCCAGCGCCATCCGCGGTGGGCCGGCCGCTCCGCGGGCGGTGGAGCGCAGGTCGTGGCGCGACCCGTTGAGTCGCGCGCGGAGCGCACGGCCCACCCCGGGGAAACGGAGTACGGCAAGAAACCGCGACGCCTCGTCCACCCGGCCCCATCCCGCCGCTTGCCCGCCCGAAAAATTTTTCCGCCGGTCCGCCCCGCACCCGCCGTGGCTGCGTTCACGCTTGGCCTGCGGTGCCGTGAGCGCCGCGGGCGCGGAACCGGCGCGCCACGCCCCCGCGCCGGGGTTCGGCCCCGGCGCCCTCCGGCTCAGAAATCCAGCGTCGTCGTCAGGCGCCAGCTGCGCGGCTCGTTCAGATACACCCGGCGGACGCCCGTGTAGTTGTCGTTATAGCGGCCGACGTTCGCGAGGTAGTGGTTGCCGACGTTCTTCACATTGAGCTGCACCGTCGCGGGGATATTCGCCCACGGGAGGCGGAAACGGTAGCCGGCAAAAGCATCGGCCAGCACGGACTCGTTGCCCCAGTAGATCTGGCCGGTCGCCTTGTCCCAACTCATGAAATTTTTCCCGTTGTAGCGCACCGATCCGCCGACGAAGGCCCCGCGCAGGGTGCCTTCGCGGAACGCGTAACGGGCCGTGCCGTTGAGCTTGTGCGGACGCGAACCGAAGGGGGAGTTCTGCCGGTCGACCTGGAAGCCGAGCTCGCTGTAGAGTTCGCTCACCGCCGTCTCAAAGGTCGCCAGCTCGGCCGGATGGTCTTTCAGGAGCGTGCGCCACTGCGGCACGCGCGTGTCGAAAAACGCGAAGACCTCGGTGAAGAAATTTTGCCGCCGGCGCTCGGAGTTCGAATAGCCGGCGCGGAGCGTGAGGCTCTTCGTCGGGTTCGCCACGACCTCCACCTCCACGCCCTCGGTAAAGATGTCGATCGAGGCGGAGGTCCACGTGACGGCCTGACGGTCGTAGTCGGCCTGCGAAATTTTCCCGACGTTGCGGAGCTGGGTGAGCATCGTGGTCAGGTTGTCGACCCCGAGGGCGTTGCCGCCGGGCAGAATCGGGGAGTCATTCAGCTGTTCGGTCTGGAACCACGTCGTGCGGATGAAGAGCCGGTCGTCCCCGAGCACATCGAGCATGACGCCGTAGTCGCGGCCGCGGCCCTCGGTGGGCTCGGGCACTTCGCCGTTGGGCAGCACGGTGCGGTCGAAACGCGGCTGGCCGTTGTTGCGCGACAGATTGTAGAAGAGCGAGAGGCGCTTGGTGGCGTGCGCGACTGCGCCGGCGGTAAAGGTCGTCGGCGTATAGCGGTGCCGCACATAGGTGCCGTCAAAATACCACTCGCCGGCGGCCAGGAGCTTGGAGGTCACGCGCGGGTCGTTGGGATCGGTGACGCGCTCTTCCTGCGCGTTCTTGAATTTGATGTCGTCGCGGCGCGCACCGACGGTCGTGATGAGCCGGTCCTTCAGCCAAAAGCTCTGCGCCGCGAACATGGTGCTCGTGATGTCCTTCACCGTTTGGGTGTTGGCGCGGGCGCGGGAGGCGTAGGTGCTCGTGTAGGTGCGGCCGTTGTAAACGAAGGGCGCGACCGGCAGCGTCGGATCGGCGCCGTAGTAGGTGGTGTAGTCACCCGCCGTGATGTAATTGCGGCGCGTAAGCTGGTTCTGGGCGTTCTCGGCCGTCGTGGCGTTGACGATCGGGATGTTGCGATCGTCGACGAGAATTTCGTCGCGCCAGCGGCGGAGCCGGTCCTGCGAGGAGAGCTCGGCGAGTGTGGCGACACGGTGGCGGCCGAACCAGCGGTTGGACTTGCCGAAATCACCGGCGAGACTGAGGCGGTAAATTTCGTTGGTGGTCTTGATGCGGTCCTTGAACCAGACGGACTCGAAGTAGAGGCGGCCGACGTAGGGATTCGGAATCGTGCCCGCGGCCCCGTCGGGGCGCGGCAGGGTGGGATTGGGATCGGCGCGGAGGTTGGACCCGGCGATCGCCATGCCGTGGGCCTCGATGTCGGCGGCGTTGCGGAAATAGGCGAGCTCGGCGACGAGGCCCCGAGGCAGGCGCTGCTGCACGGTAATCTGCCGGGTATCGAACGTCTGATGGCGCGTGCCGCCCGGGCCGGTGAGATCGTAGCCGTAGGGCGAGACCGACGGCGGCAACAGCGTCTCGACGCCGTAGCGGTTCACCGTCTGAAACTCACCGCGGTAGTTGTAGACCGTGCGGTTTTGGTCGGCGAAGGTGAAGCGCTGATTGGTCGCGCTGAAGCGGTTGAGCCCCGGGAGCGCCACGGTGCCGTCGGTGAGCGGTTGGCCGGCGTCTTGCCACGCGGTGATCTGGTCCTGGCCGTTCCACCCGAGGGTGAGGTTGTTGTCCATGAGCCCCTTTTCAAAGGAGACGTGGACGGTCGTGGTCTTGAAGGGCTGATACGCCGCGGCGACGGTCCAGCGCGCCTGATCGCTGAAATCCCAATGCCGCCAGCCCTGGTTGTTTTGATAGAGGCCGAGCAGGCGCACCGAGAGTTTTTTCGGGATGAGCACGCGGTTGTAGTCCGCCTCGTAGCGCTCCTGATGCCAGCTGCCGAACATCGACTTGAGCGTGGTGCGGTTGCGCGCGAGATTGGCCTTCTTGCCGCTCAGCGAAACGAGGCCGCCGGCCTGGCCGAGACCGAAGAGAATGGAGTTGGGGCCGCTGGCCACCTCGGCGCGCTCGACGTTGTAGAGATCCACGGGGACGCTCGACTCGACGAAGTCCCGCGACGCCCCGGCGGGGGAGCCACGCATGCGGAAATTGAAATCGCCACCGTCGGCGCCGCGACCCGACGGGTTGTTGAAGCCGGCGTTGGAATCCTCGACATCGATTTCGACGTTGGTCGCGTGCGCGAGCATCTCCTCGAGGTTGGTCGCGGCGATGTCGGCCAGGAACTCAGGCGTAAACGCGGAGACGGCGGCGGGCGTGTCTTTGAGGCGGGAGTTGAGGCGCGATCCGCTCGTGGTGTTGGCGGCCTGGTAGCCGGCGTCGTCCTCGGCGCGGACTTCGAACGGCGAGAGCTCGACCGTCGCGGTGGCCTCCGTGGGCGCGGCCGTGGGGAGAGCCGGGGTCCGGGCGGGCGCCGGCGCCGTTTGGGCGGAGGCAAACGACGCGGTGAGGCAAAGCAGGGCTAGACGAAATGAGACTGGTCGCAGGGTGGGCATGGAGGGGGGAAAGGGTTCGAAGCGGGCCAACTCAACAGATCGGCGCACCGTTGGAAAGACCGCACCTTGCACCAACCCGTGACGAATTCACCCCTGCGGCGCCGGGCTGGCGGAGGGGGCGGCCAGTGCGGCCGCCACGGCGGCGGCCTTCGTTTCCAAATCGCCCAGGCACTCCGGCGAGCCTCGTCCGAGGTCCCGGCAAATCTCCGGCCGATTTTCGTAGATGGTGCAAAAAAACTCCGGGCGTCCCGCCGCGTCGCGCCGCACGTCGAGCGCCGCGCAGTGACCGTCCTTCATCCGCATAAACGCGCGGTTCCGGACAAAATGGGCGAGCCGATCCGCCTCCGCGCCGAGCCGTGACCAATCGTCGCCCCGCACCCACACATATTCCGCTGAGTCGGAGAAACAACACACGCCACAGCGGCGGCAATCGGCGGGGACAGGCTCGTTCATTTGCGCCGACAGCAGACCCAGCTCCGCCGCGCGGTGCAAGATCCGAGGCGCCCCGTCACTGCCCCACGTGCTGCTCGATCAACTTCCAGTCCAACTGCGCCGCGCGCAGCGCCAGATTCATGTCGACGATGAACGCCCCCATCGAGCCGATCAGACCGAGGATCGCCACGCAGAAGATCACCACGAGCAGCCCCACGATCTGCAACTGCCAGAACGCCGCGATAAACAGGCCCAGGATCAACACGCCCACACACAGCACCGTGACCGCCGCGAGTGTGATCGAGAGCCGCAAAATCCGCGCGCGCCGGTGGAGGATTTCCACTTGCGCCTGCAAATTGCCGATCACCGCCGGCGCCTGACCGCCTTTCAGGACTTCGTGGATGATGGCCCGCGAACGGTCCAGCATGCGCCCAAACCGGTTCGTCAGCGTGAGCAGCAGCAGGCCGACGCCGGAAATGAGAATCACGGGGCCGATCGCGAGTTGGAGGATCGGCACGAGTTGGGTGAGCGTGAGTTGGTTCATCGCCCCCGAAAAAATCCGCCCCCCGCGTTCCACGCGACTCCCATTTGCACGGGCGCCGACACGCGGCTTGCCGCGTCGCGCGCAACCGTTTCCACTCCGGCCCCGCATGGACGCCCACGCCCGAGCCCGCCAACTGATCGACGCCGCCCACTCCGCCGACCCCGTGCGGGCAGCCGACGGCCGCGCCGCCGAACTGATTTACGCCGACCGCGTCGAGGCCTGGGTCGCACGCCTCGTGCCCGACGCCCCGCCGCTCCTGCGCCTGGCCGCACGCAGCCAACATCTCGAGCGCTGGTCTGTGCCGCGCGCTTCCTTTCCCGAGGGCAAGGCCGCCTATCTCGCGTGGCGCCGCTCGCTCTACACGAAACAGGCCGAACGCGCCCGCGCCCTCCTCCTCGCCGCCGGCGTGTCCGCCGACGAGGCGGCCGAGGTCGCGATCTGGGTGTCCAAGACCGGCCTCAAGACCAACGCCGGCACCCAGGCCCTCGAAGACGCCGCCTGCCTGGTGTTTTTGGAGAACGAAATCAGCGCCTTCGCCGCGCAGCACGCCCACTACCCGCGCGAAAAATTCATCGAAATCCTCCGCAAAACCTGGCGTAAGATGTCCCCCGCCGCCCAGACCTTCGCCCTCGCGCTCGAACTCCCGCCCACCATCGCCGCCCTCGTGCACGACGCTCTGGGCGCGCCGTAGCCCACCCCCTCGTCCGACGTCATCGTCCTTTCCGCCCCATGCTGAAAAAAATCCTCCTCGGCTTCGCGCTCCTGTTCGTCGCGATCCAATTCGTCCGCCCCGAAAAAAATGTCTCCACCGCTCCGCCCGGACCGGACGACTTCATCGTGCGGCTCGCCCCGCCGCCGGAGGTGAAGGCGATGCTCCAAACCGCCTGCTACGACTGCCACTCGGATAACACCCGCTACCCGTGGTATGCCGAGATCCAGCCCGGCGCCTGGTGGCTCAAGCAGCACATCGACGACGGCCAACGCGAGTTCTCGTTCTCCGGGTTCGGCGCCTACAGCGCCAAGAAGCAGGCGAAAAAACTCTCCGCCCTCATCGACGTGATCGGCGACCGCACCATGCCGCTGCCCTCCTACACGTGGGTCCACCGCGACGCCATTTTCACCGACGCACAGCTCAAGACGCTCATCACCTGGCTCGAAGCGACGCAGGAAAAACTCGCCGACGAGAACTAGCCCCGGCGTTGCCTCCGCCGTTTTCCCGCCGTGTCCCGCCCGCCCGCCACCTTCGCCACCGCGCGCCTCGTCGCGCGGATCCCGACGGCGGACGACGCCCCGGCAGTGTTCGCCTCCTACGCGAACGATCCCGCGGTGACGCGCTACCTCGCGTGGCGCGCCTACGAACGCGTGGAACCGCTCGCAGCGTTTTTGCGCGAAGCCGCGTCCCATTGGGAAAAACGCGACGCCGCGCTTCCGCTCACGTGGCTCCTCTGCCTGAAAGGCACCACGACGCCCATCGGTTCCATCGGCGTGACGCTGGAAGGCAGCGGCCGCGCCCTGTTCGGCTACGTCCTCGCCCGGAAATTCTGGGGCCACGGCATGGCGGCCGAAGCGCTCGCCTATCTCGTCGACTGGACGCTCGCGCAGCCCTCGCTCTATCGCGCCTACGCCTACTGTGACGTGGAAAATCCCGCGTCGGTGCGCGTGATGGAAAAAGCCGGGATGGTGCGCGAAGGCGTGCTGCGCCGCTGGCACGTCGCCCCCACCCTCGGCCCCGAACCCCGCGACTGCATGGTCTGCGCGAAAGTGCGGTAAGGCGCCGCGACCCGAACCCTATTTCACCTTCACCGGCCGGCCGGTCTTGAGCGATTTCAAGGCCGCCTCGGCCAGCACGATCGCCATCCGGCCGTCTTCCGCGCCCACCGGCATCGGCTTCCGGTTGATCACCGCATCGACAAACGCGGCCAACTCGGCGCGGTAGGCTTCGGCGTAACGCTCGAGAAAAAAATACATCGGCTTGTCCGCGCTCACGTTCGTACCGTCGGCCAGCTCCACCGTCGTCGGCGTGCGGTTGCCGGCGAGCAGGCGGCCTTTCGCGCCGTGGACTTCCAGCCGCTGGTCGTAACCGTAGGCGGCGCGGCGGCTGTTGTTGATGTGCGCCTGGCGGCCCGACGCGGTCTTCATGAGCACCATCACCGTGTCGGTGTCGCCCGCTTTGCCGACCGCCGGATCGACGAGGCAGCTGCCATAGGCGAACACCTCGACGGGCTCTTCGCCGAGGAGCCAGCGCGCCATGTCGAAATCATGGATCGTCATGTCGCGGAATTGTCCGCCGGAAACTTGGATGTAGCTGAGCGGCGGCAGCCCCGGATCGCGGCTCGTCACGATCACCTGCTCGACGGGACCGATGTCGCCGCGGGCGACGCGCGCGTGGAGCGCGGCGAAACTCGGATCGAAGCGGCGGTTGAACGCGACGAACAGCGGCACCTTCGCCTTTTTCACGGCGGCGAGACACTGGTCGACGCGTTTGAGCGAGAGATCGATGGGCTTCTCGCAAAAGATGGCTTTGCCCGCGCGCGCGGCCGCGATGATCAGCTCGGCGTGCGTGTCCGTGGAGGAGGCGATGATCACGGCGTCGATCTCCGGATCACCGAACGCGGTGGCGGCGTCCGTGACTTGCGCGCCGTGTTTCGCGGCGAGGGCCGCGGCGGCGGCGGGGTTCACATCGACGACATAGCGGAGCTGGGTCGCACCGGTCGAAGCGAGATTGGCGGCATGGATGGTGCCGATGCGACCGGCACCGAATTGAGCGAAGCGAAGCATGGGAGGGGCGAAAGGAAGACGGGGGAGACGGGGAAGGCGGGAAGGAGCGCGGCTATTTGGCGGCGGTCAAGATTTCCTCCATCGCCCGACCGTCGGCGGTGGGCAGCGCCACCCCGAGCAGGCGCGCGATCGTCGGGGCGACGTCGAGATTGCGGACTCGGTCCAGTTTCACCCCGCGCCGGATCCCCGCGCCCTGCGCGATGAAAATGCCGTCGAGTTCGGGATCGGTCGCCGGGTAACCGTGCGTGCCGCCGTAGTTGACCGCCGGGCCGTGGACGATGTCGCCGGTGGCCGCACCGGTGAACGCGTAGCCGGCTTTCGGGTGGAGGATGAGTTCGCCCATCGCCTCGTTTTCCGCCGGCGTCGGCATCCCGCGCGCAGGCGCCTCGGTCGCCGCATCGAGGACCTCGGCGATGCCTTCCATGCCGGTGAAAAGCGCTTTGAGCTTCGGCAGCAATTCGCCGCGCCGCGCGGGATCGGTCACGTAGACAAACGCGATGCCGCCCTGCGTGCCGACGTAGGCATCGCACTGCGCGATGGTCGCGCCGGCCGCGCGGAGGAGGCCGGCTTTCTTCAGGGCCACATTCGGGTAGATGTAGCGGTCGACCTTCTTGAAACCGTGGTCGGTCGTCACGATCACCGTCGTCTTTTCGCGGAGACCGCTCGCGTCGATCGCGCGCAACAGGTCGCCCACGTAACGGTCCGCCAGCCGGAGCGCGGCGAGGCCTTCGGGCGAATTCGGACCGTAGCGGTGGTGCTGCCCGTCCGTGTTGAGCGGGTGAAACATCAGCAGATTCGGGCGATGCTGCGTGAACACAAAGCTCGCCGCGCGCGTCCACAATTCGTCGCGCTCCGCCGCATTCAGGCGTTTCGGCGGTTCGACATTGGTGCCGGTGACCGGCTTTTTTGCGGCGACCGCCAGAATTTCTTTCTCGGTGGCGACGCCGGCGGCGACCATTTCGCGCGGGAGCACGGCGGTGGGATCGACGATCTCGGCGAAACTCCAGGTGATCGTGCCGGGCCGCGTGATCGCGACCCAGTCGACCTCGGCGGTGGTGAGGCCGGCGTGGAACGCGGCGTCGTAAACCGTCGGCACGCGCACCAGGAGCTTCTTGTCGGCCCACTGCTCGTTCTTGATCGGCTTGCCGGGGCCCTGCCGCGTGACGTAGCCGTTGTAGAGCACCCCGTGTTTTTGCGGCGTCACGCCCGTGACCAGCGAGGTGTGGTTCGGCCACGTGATCGCCGGATTCACGATGGTCATCGCCTGGGCGACGACGCCCCCGGCGGCGAGTTGGCGCAGATGGGGCAACGCGAGCGTCTCGTCGCGCCAGAGGTAGGCCGGGAAACCGTCGAGGCTGATGAGGACGACGTGGGCGTCGGCGTTGGCGGCGCGGGCCGGCAGGAATGCGACGAGCGCGGCGCCCAGCGCGGCGGCGCGGCGGAGAAAGTGACAGAGGTTCATAAAATCGTGGTGCCGCCCCGGCGTGGGCTCCTCGCCCCGACGCCACGCACCGCGCCGGGCCTCCACGGGAAGGCGGAGCCAAACAGCCAGCGGGCTTCGAAGGGGACGGTGCGTTTCATGCAAGGGGCCGGGCGGACGCGGCACGCTGCGCGCTCCCGCCCCCGAAAACCAGACCGAATCGCGGCGCTCGCGAAAACGCCCCTTCGCGTTACGCTGTTTCCATGACGACGATCTCCGCCTCCGCCAATCTCGATCATATTTTCATGCTGCGCGCCCTGCTCGAAAGCTGCGGCATCGCGGCCCAGGTGCCCGACGAATTCAGCGCCCAAGCCCAACCCTACCTCTTTGCCAACGCCACGACCGTCCGCCTGCAGGTCGAGGACGAGGACGCCGAGACCGCCCGCGCGATCCTCCGCCAGCACGGCCACGACCCGGTGGCGTGAGTCAGGACGCGGCCCCGCGCGAGGACGCCTTTTTTGCGCGGGGCGGAGGCGGGTGCGGTTGTCCCACCAGCCCGAGGGGGCGCCGGCGAGGAGGCGGTTGAAAAACAGTTTTCGCGGCAACCGCGCAGGCACCACGGGCAGCGAGCCGAGCGAGTGGCCCGCGAGGCCCCGCCCGTCGTCGCGGAGCGGCGGGCGGCGCGCGAGTTCCGGCCACCGCGGATCGGCGAGCAAAGACAAAAACGCGTCCGCCCCGCCACGGCCCGCCCCGGTCGCGGTCGCCGCCGGCGTTTCGAACGCGAGGCGATAGTCCGTGCCGGTCTGCGTCGCAGGCCGGGGAAAAGTGAGGTTCCTTTCCGCCGTGCGCGCGAAGGCGGTGGACGACGCGCGCCACGACCATGCCAATCCGCTTGCCGTGGCCACCAAGATCGCGGCACCGTCCCGCCCCAACGCGGCCGCCTTCTGCGGTCCTGTGTTCTCCCCCATCTCCCCCCATGATGTGCCTGAGCCTCCCTTATCGCCGCAGAATTTTCTTCGCGCTCGTTCTTCTCCTCACCGCTTCGCTCGCCGCCCAACCCGCCGCGCCGCGCGCTCTGACCCACCACGATTTCGACACGTGGCGCACCATCGGCGCGCCGCAACTCTCGCGCGACGGTCAGTGGCTCGCCTATTCGTTCATGCCGCAGGACGGCGACGGGGAAGTCGTCGCCAAGGAGCTCGCCACCGGCCGCGAGTTGCGCGTGCCCGTCGGGGCACTCCCCCCACCCGCCGCCACTCCCGGCGAGGAAAACCCCAACCCCGAGGCTCCACCCGCCCCGCGCACCATCCGCGTCGTCCTCACGAGCGACAGCCGCTTTCTCCTCGCCAACACCCACCCGGCCAAGGCCGCCGTGCTCGCCGCCCGCCAAGCCAAGAAGAAACCCGAGGAAATGCCGAAGGACGGCCTCGCCATCGTCGATCTCGCCAGCGGCGCGATCACGCGGATCGAAGACGTCAAAAGTTTTTCCGCTCCAACCAAGGGCGGCGCCTGGCTCGCCTATCTCAAGGGTGCAAAACCCGAAGAGAAAAAAGCGGCCGACACCACGCCGGCCGGGAAACCGGCCGCGGCCACCGTGCCGGACGAGGATGACACCGCGGACCAACCGCGCGCCAGCGCCGCCCGGGGGGGCAGCGCGCGCAGCGGGACCGCAACACCCGCCGCAGCCGGCGCCAAAGTTTACGGCACCGAACTGATCCTGCGCGAACTCACCGCCGGCACCGAGCGCTCGTTCGCCAACGTCCTCGCCTATTCCTTCGCCCGCGACGGCAAAACTCTGCTCTATACCGTCGCGTCGAAAACCGAGCCGGAAAACGGGGCCTACGTGATCGAGCCGGGCAACCACGCCGCACCCGTCGCGCTCCTCGCGGGCAAGGGCAAATACACCCAGCTCACCTGGGATCGGGACCAGACCCAGGTCGCGTTCCTCAGCGATCGGGACGACGCGGCCGCCAAAGCCCCCCGCGCCAAACTCTACCTCTGGTCGCGCGGCGCCCACGCGGCCAGCGAGACCGTCTCGTCGGCCACCCCCGGTTTCCCCGCCGATTGGGCGGTGAGCGACAAAGCCGCCCCCGCCTTTTCGCGCGACGGAAAAAAACTCTACGTCGGGGCCGGCACCCCGGCCAAGCCGCCCCGCCCTGCGACGGAGACTCCGGCCGACGAGGAAAAGGTGACCGCGGATCTCTGGCGTTGGAACGACGACTACGTGCAACCCATCCAAAAAGTCCGCGCCACCCAGGACCGCAACCGCAGCTACCGCGGCGTCCTCGACCTCGCGAGCAAACGCTACACGCAGCTCGCCGACCCCTCGCTGGCGCAGGTCTCCCTCAGCGACGATGGCACCCGCGCGATCGGGCAGGACGACCGGGCCTACCGGCGCAGGAGCGATTACGACGGCCGCTACTCCGACGCCTATCTGGTCGACGCCGCGACCGGCGCGCGCCGGGAAGTGTTGAAACAATTCCGCGGCCTCGCCCCGCAATGGTCGCCCGACGGCCGGTGGGCCGCCTACTACGCGGAAAAACACTGGCACGTCATCGACACCGCCAGCGGCGCGACCCGCAACCTTACCGCAAAACTCAAACCCGCGTTCTGGAACGAGCAGGACGACCGGCCCGAACCGCCGTCCGCCTACGGCACCGCCGGCTGGACGAAGGACAGCACCGCCTTCGTCGTCTACGACCGCTTCGACCCCTGGCAACTTTTCACCGATGGTCGCGCCCCGCACAATCTCACCGCCGGCCACGGACACGCCACCAAGACGGCCCTGCGGGTCCAGCGCATCGAGCCGGTCGACGATGATGACGACGCGCGCGGCATCGATCCCGCAAAACCGCTCTACCTGCGCGGCGAAAGCGAGGAGACCCGCGCGAGCGGTTTCTTCCGCACGGCCTTCGCCGCGACGACTGCACCCGAGCGCCTGGTGTGGGGGGA
>CAJAYO010000316.1 GCA_903948415.1 uncultured Opitutia bacterium
CCGCCTGTCCGGTTCGGAGGGAGGGGCGGGTTCTATCCCCGTTCCTACCCCTATCCGCGGAGAAACGGCGCGGGGCAAGAAACTGAGCCGCGCGCGGAGCGCACGGCCCACCGCGGAGAAACGGCGCGTGGCAGGAAACTGAGCCGCGCGCGGAACGCACGGCCCACCGCGGAGAAACGGCGTGCGGCTGAGGTGCGCCCCGGAGCGGTTCGGCGGGAATCAGGGCGTGAGGCCGTAGGACTTTTCCCACCACGCGAGGCGGGCGGCGTCGGTGGGCTCGGGCTGCTGGAGGCGGGCTTGCCAGGTGCGTTGGTAGTCGGCGCGTTTGGCTTTTTGGATCTCGGCCTGGGTGGGCTCGGTGGCGGGGTCGGGCCGGGCGCCGCGGTCGCCGGTGGCGCGGATCCATGCGTCGAGCGCACGCCCGAGGGTGGCGACGGTGGGGGCTTGGGCGGGGGCGGTGGCGACGTTGTGCAGGCCGGCGGGATCGCGGCGCAGATCGTAGAGTTCGAGGGCGGCGCGCGTGGGCTGGCACCAGAGATCTTGGAGCGGGTTGAGTTTTCCGGCGGCGGAGAGCACGCGGAGGAGCGGCAGGCCGGGGTAGCTGGCTTCTTTGTAGCCGGACCAGTTGAGGCGCGAAACGGCGGGGAAAAAATTTTGGACGAGCAGGTGGTCGGGCGTGATCACGACGCGGATGCGGTCGGAGGCGTCGCCGCAGCGGTCGCGGGCGGCGAAGACGTGCGGGCGGTCGGGGAACGTGGCGCCGAGGAGCGCGCGGCCGTCCATCCACGACGGCGTGGGGCGGGCGGCTTGCGCGAGAGCGGTGGGCGCGAGGTCGATGAGACTGACGAGACGCGACTCGACGCTGCCGGCGGTGACGCCGGGGCCGCGGACGAGCAGCGGGACGTGGAGGCCTTCGACGGTGAGCCACTGTTTGCCCCACGGCATGGGGCGGCCGTGGTCGGCGAAGAAAAAGACGAGGGTGTGGTCGAGGACGCCGGCTTCGGCGAGTTGGGCGAGAATGGCGCCGACGCGTTGGTCGACGGTTTCGACGCTGCGTTGGTAGGCATACCAGTCGCGGCGCATGAGCGGGTGGTCGGGGTAGTTGGCCGGAAGCGTGAGGGCGGCGAGGGCGGTGGCGTCGTAAGACTCGGGGATCGGAAACGGGCGGTGAGGTTCGGTGATTTGGAACTGGGCGAAGAAGGGCTGGCCGGGCCGGCGTTTCCGCCAGTCGTCGCCGTCGAACATCTGGGCGGGATCGTGGGCGAAGTTGTAGTGGGTTTTTCCTTTCTTGATGACGCGACCGCTGCGCATCGTGCCGGGGGCGGCGGCGTTGGTGACGAACCAACCGGCGTCGCGGAGGAGCGCGGGGAGGTGGCGGTAGGGGGCGGGGAGCGGCTGGGGATTTTCGACGTCGTGGGCGTGGAGGCCGGTGATGATCTGGGAGGTGCCGAGGATGAAGGCCGAGCGGGAGGAACTGCAGACGGGGGCGGTGGCGTAGGCGCGGGTGTAGCGGCGGCCCTCGGCGGCGAGGCGGTCGAGGTGCGGGGTTTTGACGTCACGCAAGCCGTAGGCGGCGGTGTCGGGCGACATGTCGTCGGCGATGATCCAGACGATGTTGGGCGGCGGGGACGCGGCGGAGGCGGCGGAGACCGGGAGCAGGAGGGAAAGAGAGAAGGGGAGAAGCAGGCGGAGCATGGGCGTGGAGCGTCAGCGGTAATCGGCGCCGGTGAGGCTTTCGAGGACGGAGCGCTGCCAGGTTTGGAGGACGGCGGCGAGTTGGTCGGCTTCGGCGGCGTGCGTCGCGATGAGGTTGTGTTTCTCGGCGGGATCGGCGCGCAGATCGAAGAGTTCGCGGCCGCTGCCTTTGGTGCCGTCGACGACGAGTTTGTAGCGGTTGTCCACGACGGCGCGGGAGCCGGCGTAGTCCTGGGGCAGGATTTCGTGGTGCTGGTAGTTTTGGGAATTGCGCGTGGCGGTCCCGTCGGGGCCGAGTTTTACGAGCGGGGTGGTGCCTTTCTGCACCTCGGGATCGAGGTAGGGTTTCGCGCCGGGATGGCGGGCGATGGGGTCGTCCCAGAAACAGATCGGCGCGGCGCGGTCGGTCATGGTGCCGTCGAGGAGTGGGCGGAGCGAAAGACCGTCGAGGGGGCGGCGCGGGAGCGGTCGCCCGACGAGGTCGCAGAGGGTGGGAAGGATGTCACTGGTGACGGCGTTGACGGCGGTGGTGC
>CAJAYO010000317.1 GCA_903948415.1 uncultured Opitutia bacterium
GGCGGCGTCGGTGCGTTCGACCGCGAGGTGGAGCGGGGTGCGGAGCGAAGGATCGGGGGCGTTGACGTCGGCGCCGCGCTCGAGGAGGAGCGCGACGATGTCGGCCTTCTTGCGGAGGATGGCCTGGTGGAGCGGGAGCATCTTGCCGGCGCCGGGCGTGCTGACGAGTTCGGGTTGGGCGGTGAGCAGGCGCTGCACCTCGGCGGTGTCGCCCTTGGCGATGGCGGTGTCGATGGTGGCGGCGGGCTCGGCGGCGGTGGCGCGGGCGACGGCGAACAGGGCGAGGAGCAGGAGGTGTTTCATGGGTGGGGGGCGGTGGTAGGAGACGGTGAGCGGTGAGGGCGGGAGGGTAAAACGTGGAGGAAATCGGGGCGGACTGGGGCTCCGACCGTTTGAAAGTGAAAGTCTGACCAATTGAAAGTGATAAGAGTGAAAACAGCGGTTTTCTGAAATAGAAAACTATGCCCAGAGCGACGAGATCGGGACGGCAAAGAGGCGGTCGCCGAAGGGCACGGTCTGGGTGTGGTCGTAGAGCACGAAGCCGGCGGCGAAGCGTTTGCCGGAGGCTTCGGCGAGTTTGCGGAGGCCGCCGAAGTCGGACGCGGTGACGCTGGCGGCGGCTTTGACTTCGAGGCCGATGAGCTGGCCGTCGGCGTTCTCGATCACGACGTCGACCTCGTTCTGTTCTTTGTCGCGGAAGTGGAAAAACTCGAACGGACCGGCGTCGGACCAGCTTGCGAGTTTGAGGGCTTCGGCGAGGACGAAGGTCTCGAGCAACGCGCCGAAAGGGCCGCGGTCGGCGGCGATGCGGGCGGGCGTGAGGCCGCGCAGCGACGCGAGGAGGCCGGAGTCGAGGAAGGTGAGCTTGGGGGTTTTGATGAGGCGCTTGAGCTCGTTGGTGAACCACGGGGGCAGCGTGCGGATGAGGAAGAGCTGCTCGAAGAGGCCGACGTATTTTTGCATCGTGGGATGCGAGACGCCGAGAGGCGCGCCGAGGCCGGAATAGTTGACGAGCTGGCCGGAGTGCTGCGCGAGGATGCGGAGGAGGCGCGGCATCTGGCTGAGGCGGTCGATCTGCGCGAGGTCGCGCACGTCGCGCTGCACGATGGCGCGCACGTAGTCGAGGTGCCACTCTTGGCGGCGCGGCCACGAGGTGCGTTTCAGGGCCTCCGGGTAGCCGCCCGCGAGCACGGTGGCGACGAGGTCGGGGCCGGTGATGGCGGGGCCGGCTTTGGGCGCGCGACCGCGGAAAGCCTGCGCGAGAAACGTCGAGGGCGTGCCGCGGATCTCGGCCGGCGAGAGCGGGAGGAGATCGATGGTCGCCATGCGGCCGGCGAGGGAATCGGCGACGCGCGGGAGCGTCATGAGGTTGGCGGAGCCGGTGAGGAGGAAGCGGCCGGGGCGGCGGTCCGTATCGACGCTCTGCTTGATCGCGAGGAGCACCTCGGGTGCGCGCTGGATCTCGTCGATCACGGCGCGGTCGAGGCCACGGATGAAGCCGACGGGATCGCGCTGCGCGGCGGTGAGGGTGGTGGCGTCGTCGAGCGTGAGAAAAGGGCGACCGTCGGCGGCGAGGTGCTGCGCGAGCGTGGACTTGCCGGATTGCCGGGGGCCGGAGAGCAGCACCACCCGGGTGTCGGACAGCGAGGTCTGGATGCGGCTCTCGATGAAGCGGGGGTGCATGGCGGGCGGTGGGACCGGGGCCAGAAAAACGCCCGACTGATTGAAAGTAAAGGGCCGACCGATTGAAAATGAAATGCCGACCAATTGAAAGTTGGCAGAGGCTTGGCGCGGGCATGGGTTCGCGGTGTGGTTTGATCAGGACGAGCTGCGCGGGGGTGATTCGTGGGACCAGAAGCTCCGCCGGCAGATCAAGGCGTGCGCGCGGTTCGTGCCCGTGGTGTCGGCGGCCACGCCGGAGCGACGCGAGAGGTGTTTCCGGCTGGAATGGAAACTCGCCGCCGAGCGCACGCACCTGATGGCCGAGGGCGTGCCGTTCTTCGCGCCGGTGGTGGTCGACGGGACGAAGGAGGCGAATGCGCTGGTGCCGGCGGACTTCATGAAGGTGCAGTGGACCCGCCCGCCGGGGGCGCAGGTGACGTTGGATTTTGCGGAGCACGTGAAGCGTTTGCTGGCGCGGACGGAAGTGGCACGGGTCTCCCGAACCGTGAGTTTGGGGAACACGGGTCAGGAGACCCGTGCCACGGGGACGGAGGGGAACACGGGCTGGAAAGCCCGTGCCACGCCGAGAGGGCGCGGACGAGCCGCGCTCCTCCGAATCGCCCGCAAGCGGGGCTCCTACCGCAGGCGTTTCACGATTTCGTCGACGTCGTAGACGCAGCCGCCCCAGGGGCCGCCGCTGGCGTTTTGTAACGCGGCCCAGAGGCGGGTGTCGGCGGGGACGCGTGGGTCCATCGTGAGATCCGGGTGCATCGGCCGCGCGGCGAATTCGGCGTCGGGGATGTTCAGGACATCGACGGAGCCGGTGAGCGTGCGGGTGTCGACGCGCACGCGGATGAGGTCGCCGTTGCGGACCTTGCCGATGGGACCGCCGGCCCAGGCTTCGGGGCTCACGTGGCCGAGGCAGGCTCCCGTGGATACGCCGGAGAAGCGGCCGTCGGTGACCAGGGCGATGCGTTTGCCTTCCTTCACATATTTGAGCGCGGAGGTGATCTGGTAGGTCTCGGGCATGCCGATGCCGGGGCCGAGGCCGATGAGGACCATCGTGTCGCCGGCTTTCACGCTGCCGGATTTGAGCGCGGCGATGGCGCGGGCCTCGGTCGTGAAGACGCGCGCGGGGCCTTCGTGGAGGTAAACGCCGTCGGCGCCGATCACGTCGGGGGCGATGGCGGTGCTCTTCACGAGCGCGCCCTCGGGGGCGAGGTTGCCGCGGAGAAACGTGATGGTGCTCGTCAGGCCGCGTTCGCGCGCGCGTATCGGCGACATGATGACGTCGTCGGGATCGATGCCGTCGAGGGCGGTGAGTTTCGCGCGGAGGCGCGTGCGGCGCTCGGAGGTTTCCCACCAGGCGAGATTTTCGCCGAGGGTGCGGCCGGTGACGGTGCGGGCGTCGAGCTTGAGGAGACCGGCGTCGCGAAGGTGGAGCATCACCTCGGGCACGCCGCCGGCGAGGAAGACCTGGACGGTGGCGTAGTGCTGCGGGCCATTCGGGAGGACGTCGACGAGGCGCGGGACGGAGCGGTTGATGCGCGCCCAGTCGTCGACGGTGGGGCGCGGGAGGCCGGCGGCGTGCGCGATGGCGGGGATGTGGAGCGTGAGATTGGTGGAGCCGCCGAAGGCCGCGTGCGTGACGAGGGCGTTGTGGATCGAATCGGCGGAGAGGAGGTCGCGCGTGGTGGTGCCGGCCTTTTCGAGTTCGAGGAGGGCGAGGGCGGAGCGGCGGGCGAGGTCGAGCCAGATCGCGGCGCCGGAGGGCGCGAGGGCGCCGTGCGGGAGCGTGAGGCCGAGGGCTTCGGCTACGACCTGGCTCGTGGCGGCCGTGCCCATGAA
>CAJAYO010000318.1 GCA_903948415.1 uncultured Opitutia bacterium
AATGATGGTCGGTTGACGCGGCAGAGAGGCCCCTGCCTCCAGGTGAATTTTACGGGAGCGCTTCGAGGGTGAGGTGGCGGAAGGAGATTTCGGCGGAGCAGTTGCCGTGGATTTGGAGGGCGATGAGGCCGTCGGGCTCGATGGTCTTGTTTTCCTCGGTGTAGGTGACGGTGGTTTCGCCGTTCAGGGTGAGCGTGATTTTCGGGCCTTCGCAGCGGATTTCGTAGGCGTTCCACTCGCCCGGTTTTTCGAGGCGTTTGATCTGCTCGTCGGTGGCGCGGGCCAGGAATTTCTTGCGGCGGGATTCGTCGTAGAGGCAGCCGGAGTGGCCGGCGCCGATGTCGGCCTGGTAGCCGGACATTTCGTTGGGCGGTTGGTCGATGCGCACGCTGCGGAATTGCACGCCGCCGTTGACGAAGCCCTTGGTGCCGATGAGGCGGTAGTCGAGGCGGAGGATGAAATTCTTGTAGGGGCGGAGGGTCGTGAGGAATTCGTTACGCGGGTTGCCGGCCAGGGAGCCGCCGACGATCACGCCGTCGACGACGCGCCAGACCGTGGGGTCGCCGTCCCAGTGGGCGAGGTCGCGGCCGTTGAAGAGTGAGACGGGAACGGTGGGAACGGGCGGTTCGGTCGCGGGCGGGGCGAGCGCGGCGAGGGCGAGCGTTTGGGTGGGTGCGGGGAGGCCGTTGATTTCGGCGAGGAAGGCGGGAGTGATTTTCGGACCGCGGACGTTGCGGAGCGTGACGAGGGCGAGGTCGCGGGCGTCGAGCTCGGGCGAGCGGAGGAGTTCGAGGAGCAAGGGCAGGCCGGCGGTCACGTCGGCGAAAATAGCGCCGCGGGTGGCGGTGAGGCGGAGGGGGGCGGGGACGTCGGCGCGGCGGACGGCGTGGTAGAGCGGGAGGGCGGCGGAGCGGTTGCCTTCGAGGACGAGACGTTCGGCGGCGAGAATGAGCGCTTCGGCGGCGGCGGCGCGGACGGCGGGGGACGGGCGGGTGAGCGCGGGTGGGAGCGAGGCGAGGGCGGAGGGGGTGGCGATGCGGCCGAGGGCGAGGAGGGCGGGCGCGGTGGTGGGCGCGTTGTCGGAGAGGGCGAGAGCGTTGAGGCGATCGACGGCGCGGCCGGCGCGGCGGAGGCCGAGGGAGTTGATCACGCCGAGCTGGGCGTCGCCGGTGAGACGCGGGAGAGCGGTGAGGAGCGCGGTGTCGGCGTCGCCGTGGGGAATTTGCTCCAGGACGTCGCGGGCGTAATGGCCGAGTTTTTCGTCGGCGAGGAGGGCAGCGAGCGCGGGGACGGCGTTGGCGGAGGCGACGAGGGCGAGTTGTTGGAGAGCGCGGGCGCGGGCGGCGAGGGGAGCGGTGGGGGACTCGGCGGTGGCGAGGAGGTCGCGGGATTGGGCGGAGTCGGCGGCGGCGAGGACGGAGACGGGGAGAAGGAGGGAGAGGGCGAGGGAGAAGAGACGGGGGCTCATGGGGAGGCGGGCGATTGAAAAACGGAGAGGAGAAAGGGCGGGGGCTGGGGCGCGTGGGGAGGAGTGAGGGATGGCTTCGTCGCGGTGCTCCTCGCAATGACAACGGACCACTCGCTCACGCTCGCGGCTACGGGGAGGATTTATTTCCATTTGCTTTCAAGATGAGCCGAACGCTGGGCGATCGGCGCACCAACGGCGCGTGCCCGTCAAAGCCTGGGGGCACGCCCCCGGGAAATCGTCGGCAGCCATGCGGAGGACTGAAGGCCCGCCCCGCCGCGGACTGAACCGGGCCTTCAGCCCTCCCTTTGGAAATTCCCCATGACCCTGGGCCGTTGGCCCAGGCTGGAGATGGGTTGGGCCGTTGGCCCGCAGAACAACTCGGTCTCATCTTGAAAGCGCGGTGGAATTAGATGTGCCAGGGTTCGCGGAGGGCGCGGGTGCGCATGCGGTTGGCTTGGTCGTCGCCGGTGAAGGATTCGGTGGCGGGATCGAAGGCCAGCTTGCGGCCGAGTTGCCAGGCGATGGCGGCGGCGTGGCAGGCGATGTGGGTGTGGCGCATGACCTGGTAATTGGCGGCGGGGAGGGCGCGGGATTTCACGCAGTCGAGGAATTCGCGCGTGTGGTTGGTGGGATCGGTGCCGGCCATCTTGAAGGCGCGGAGTTCGCCGCGGAGGGAGGCGGGGAAAACTTCGATCGCGCCGTTGTCGCCGGTTTCGATCCAGCCTTCGTCCCCTTCAAAGCGCACGGGGCAGGTGCCGGTCGAGCCGACGGCGTAGTTGCCGGCTTTGTTCAGGCCGGCGGGCTGGCCGATCCAGCCGGTGGGGCGCAGGACGAGTTTGACGCCGTTGGCGTAGCGGGCGTGGACGGTTTCGCCGTCGGGTTCGTAGGCGACGGGCGTCGTGTCGTCGGCGCGGTTGGCCCATTGGCAGAGGTCGACGGTGTGGGCGCCCCAGTCGAGGAGTTTGGCGCCGGAATCGAAGTCGTAGTAGCCGCGCCAGCGGCGGTCGACGACGTAGGATTTGTTGTAGGGCCGCCACGGTGACGGGCCGAGCCAGAGGTCCCAGTCGATTTCGTCGCGGGGCGGCTCGGGTTCGGCGGGGAGCCAGTCGTAGTTCTGGCCCAGTTTGTAGATCGAGGCGTGGAGGGTGTGGAGGCGGCCGAGTTTGCCGGAGCGGGCGAGGTGGGCGGCGAACTGGAAGTTGGGGACGTTGCGGCGCTGGGTGCCGGCTTGGAAGACGCGGCCGGTGCGGTGCATGGTGTCGGCGAGCGACTGGCACTGGCCGATGGTGAGGCCGCAGGGTTTTTCGGAGTAGACGTCCTTGCCGGCTTTGGCGGCGAGGATGGACGCGAGGGCGTGCCAGCGGTCGCCGGTGGAAATGAGGACGGCGTCGAGGTCGGGCCGGGCGAGGAGGTCACGGAGATCGCGATACGGGGTGCAGGCCGTGTCGCCGTAGCGCGCGTCGATGGCGGCTTTGACGGACTCGCGCATGCGGGACTGGATGTCGCAGGTGGCGATGAACCGCAGATCCGGGGCGGGCAGCATCGTGGCGAGGACCCGATTCCCGCGGGGGCCGATGCCGATGCCGCCGAGGGTGATGCGGTTGCTCGGAGCCACGCCGCCGCCGCGGCCGAGGACGTGCGCGGGAACGATGAGGGGGAAGAGTGCGGCGCCGGTGGCGGCGAAGGACTTTTTGAGGAAGGCGCGGCGGGTGGGGGTGATGGCCGGGGCGCGGAGGCGAGCAGGGGGTGGGGGCATGGGGAAAGCAGAACGGGACGGGGGGAAGTGGCGAGCGAGGCGCGAGAGGAATCGTGAGAATGGATCAGCCCATGATCGTGTCGATGAGTTCGCGGAGTTTGTGGAGGGGAAGGGCATCGACGCGCTCGTTCACCGGGTAGGTTTTGGTGCCGGCGTGGACGATCCAAGCGCGCTCCAGTTTCAGATCACCGAGGGCGATCTGCAGCGACTTGGTCATGGTGGGGCCGTCGCCGACCTTGAACTCAACGCCCCAGGCCTTGCCGCGACGGAAGAGAACGAGGTCAAGTTCGGCCCCGTTGTGCGTGGCCCAATAATAGGTGTCCTCGGCGCCGCAGGCCGCGAGGATCTGCTCCAGGGCAAAGCCCTCCCACGAGGCGCCGAGTTTGGGGTGGGAAAGCAGGCTGTCGCGATCCGTGATGCCGAGCAGGCGGTGGAGCAGCCCGGAATCGCGCACGTAGATTTTCGGCGCCTTCAACTCCCGTTTGCCGAGGTTGGTGTGCCAGGGTTGCAGACGGCGAACCATGTAGGTGCCGCAGAGGAGATCGAGATAATGGCGCGCGGTGGGCTCCGAAGCACTGAGGGCGCGAGCGAACTCGGCGCCGTTCCAGACTTGGCCATGAAAATGGGCGATCATCGTCCAGAAGCGGCGGAGCGTCTCGGCGGCAGTGCGGACTCCGAGCTGGGGCAGATCCTGCTCGAGAAAGCTGCGCAGGAAGTCGCTTCGCCAGCGGGCGCTGGCGGGGTCGGTGGTCGCCAAAAATGAGCGCGGAAATCCTCCGCGCAGCCAGAGCGCATCGCGGGCTTTCGGACCCACTTCGGCGAGGTTGAGTCCGCCGAGGTCGACGAAGCCGACTCGACCGGCAAGACTTTCCGAGACGCCGCGCACGATGGTCGGGGAGGCGCTGCCGAGAACAAGAAAACGCGCGGGTGCGCCGCGTCGGTCGGCGAGTGGACGCAAGGCGGCGAAGAGCCCGGGCTCGCGTTGGACTTCGTCGATGACAACCAGCCCGCGCAACGGGGACAGGGCGAGTTCGGGCTGGCGGAGCGCGGCGCGGTCGCCGGAGTCCTCAAGGTCGAACCAGCGCACTTCGCGTCCGTCCGAAAATCCCCGGGCGAGCGTGCTCTTGCCGCACTGGCGCGGCCCCAGCAACGCGCACACGGGATTCTCCTCAAGCGCGGTCTTAAGCCGGGCGGCGGCGGCGGAGCGGGCGATCATGGCGGAATTTCATCCATGAAAATCGAAAGAACAAGTTTCGATTTTCATGGTGTAAAATACGTGGATGGAGAAGCGGTGGGGCCCGGAGTGGGTGTGGCGGGGGGGGCGGACCGCGCCGTGACCGGCGCGACGACGAGGCCAGCGTGAGGCTTTGGCCTGCGGGCATAGGCGGAAGTGTAAATAGAACGCGACCGCGCTGTAACCGGCGCGGCGAAGGGTTGAAGGTGAGGCTCAGGCGAGCGCGAGGGGGCCGGCGGTGCAGAGGTCGCGCTTGCCGAAGGTCTCCAGGCGATGGCCGGCGCCGTGGGCGAGGGCGAGGTGGAGGCGGTTGTGCGGGACTTTGTCGAACTTCAGGGCGCGGCCCATTTCGAAGCCGAAGCCGCCGCCAAGGAGGACGAAGGGAATGTTGTCGAGGGTGTGGCTGTTGCCTTTGCCGAGTTCGTTGGTCCAGACGATCAGCGTGTGATCGAGCATCGACGTGCCGTCGCCGCCGGGTTCCGGCGTCGCGGCGAGGCGGTCGGCGAGGTAGCGGACTTCGCCGGCGAACCAGGTGTTGATCTTGATGAGTTTTTTCTGCGCGGCCTCGTCGGTGTCGGGCTCGTGCGAGAGGCCATGGTGGCCGTCGGTGATGTCGAGCCAGTTCATCCGCGCGCCGCCGACGGATTTGGTGTATTGGAGCGTGGCGACGCGGGCCATGTCGTTGACGAACGAGTTTACGAGCAGGTCGATCTGCATGCGCGAGAGGCGCGGGACGTTGTCGTTTTGGTCGGCGACGCCGCGTTCGAGGTCGGGTGGGGTGACGCGGAGGGTCTGACCGGGGCCCTGGGTGATTTCGCGCTCGAGCTGGCGCACGAGGGCCTCGTGCTGCTCGAGCGTGCGGCGATCCTCGGCGCTGATGATCGAGCGGACTTTGGCGAGATCGGCCTTCAACGGATCCAGGACGCTACGCAGGTTCTCGCGGTCCTTCATCTGGCCGTAGAGTATCTCGTGCATCTGATAGGGCTCGGAGAGCGGGGCGACGGGCTGGCCGCTGCCGGCGTAGGACATGCGCGTCCACGGGTCGGCGCGGTCCTGCACGCCGACGCCGAACTCGAGCGAACCGAACCGTGTGCGGGTCGAAGCCTGGCTCTGGAAAAAGTTTTTGATCTCCTGGTCGATCGAGATACCGCTGGCCCAGCCGGCCGGCACGCCGGAACCGCCCATGATATTGCCCGGCAGCAGTTCGATGCCGGTGAGGAGGCAACTCATGCCGCGCATGTGGCCGTCGCCATCGCCGCGCACTTTGTTGGAGAGACCCTGGAGGGTCAGCATGCGGTCGCGGTAGGGCGTGAGCGGGCGCAGGATTTCCTTCAACTGAAAGTCGCGGCCGACTTGGTCGGGCCAGAAGGCGGGCGGGATGGTGCCGTTGGGCGAGAAGACGACGATGAGCCGCTGACGTGGGCGGGCGGGTGCGGCGAGGGCGAGACTCGGCAGGCCGGAGATGAAGGGCAGCACGGCGGCGGACAGACCGGCCTGGCGGAGAAATTCGCGGCGGAGGAGCGGGGTCATGGCGAGTGGGGTGGGGATGTAACGGCGAGTGTCGTGGGGGCGGCGCCGTGCAGCGCGGCGAGAGTGGCGATGTCGGCCATGAGCGTCCGTAAATTGTAGCCGGAGGCGATGAAAGAATCGCGCAGGCGGGCGAGCGTGGCGGGGCCGTAGGCGCGGGGGGATTGCTTGATGAGGTGATGGAAGAGCTGCTCGATGAAGGCGCGGTTGGCGTGCTCGCTCGCGATGGCGAATTCCGCGACGTCGCGCGCGCCGGCGAGGCGGACGGACGCGTGGTCGCCGTCGGCGTAGTCGCTCGCGGCGTCGATGGCGCGGCCGGTGTCCTCGGTGCGGTAGCGGCCGACGGCGTCGAAGTGTTCGAGGCTGAAGCCGAGGGGGTTGATCACGGCGTGGCAGCCCTGGCAGTTTTCGGAGCGAGTGAGCTGGGTGACCTTCTCGCGCATGGTCATCCGGTGGTCGAACGAGGTCTCGTCGAACGCCTGCGCTTCCGGCGGGGGCTTGAGGGCGCGGCCGACGATGCTGCGCGTGAGAAAAACGCCGCGATGGATCGGGGAGCTGGTGGCCTTGTAGGAGAGCGCGGCGAGGAGGTAGGGATGGGTGAGCACGCCGGAGCGCTGGCCGGCGGGCGCGGTGATGCGGGTGAACTCGTCGGGTGTCGCCACGCCGGTCGGCGCGGGCAGGCCGTAGAATTTCGCGAGGCGGTCGTTGGCGAAGAGATAATCGGCGCGCAGCAGTTCGCGGAAATCGGAGCGCTCGCTCCACACGGCGGTGTCGACGAACACGCCAAGTGACGCGCGCAGATCGTCGATGATATCGGGGGTGAAATCGGGGAAGAGGGTCGCATCCTTGCCGAGATCCTCGAGGTAGCGGAGTTGGAGCCAGTGCTGGAAAAACTCCCGGACCTTGGCCCGCGCGCGCGGATCGGTGAGGAGGCGGGCGGCCTGCGCCGAGACTTCCTCGCGGGTGCGGAGCCGGCCCGTGGTGGCGGCGCGGGCGAGCTCGGCGTCGGGCGCGGAGTCCCAGAGGGCGAGGGCGAGACGGGTGGCGGTGCGCATGGCGTCCGACTCGCGTGCGGGCAGCTCGGTGTAGAGGAAATGCGGCGATTTCAGCGCGAGCAGCACGACGCGGCGCACGCCGGTCTCGGCGTCGGGCGCCGTGCGGAGGATATCGGTGACATTCCGTTGCGTCTCCTCCGGGGTGAGCGGGCGGCGAAACGCGGCGCTGGCGAATTTTTCGGCGAAGGCCGTGAGCTTTTGGGCGCGCGCGGGATCGTTGGGGCGGATGCCGGCGAGGCGGTCGAGGCGTTTGATGACGTGATTCGCGATCTCAAAGGCGGCGCTGGTCGTGGCCTCGTCCCACGCCTTGGAAACGGAGATGCTGCGTTCGTAGCCCTGGCTGCTGTCGTCGGCGGGGAAGCGGGTGGCGACGACGAAGGTGGGTGCGGCTTGCCCGCCCGAGAGATTGCGCGTCGGGATCGGGCGTTCGCTGCCGTGCGGCGGTTTCCAGCGGAGAGAGATAGCGGGTACGGCGGGCGAGCCGGTTTTTTCGGGCAGCGCCCACCAGTCGATGGCGATGGGGTAGGCGCGGCCGCCGAGGAGGCGGAGCGTGACGCGGTGGTCGGGGGCCTTCGGCGTGGAGACATTGATGTCGAGCGTGGGCTCGCTGCCGGCGCGCAGGTCGGGTTCGGCGTTGATCCAGACGCGGATGCTGTTGGGGGTGCGGATGACGAACTCGTGATCACCGGTTTCGTCGGCGAAGACGGTGCCCCGCCATTGGGCGGAGAAGCCGGCGGGCTCCCGCGAGTTGGGCGTGGCCGGGCGGTCGAGGGGCGGGAGCATGAGGCGCGCGCGGAGTTCGCCGTTTTCGGGGAAGACAAAATCGACGGCGGCATCGGTGCCACGGTGGGCGACTTTCGCGGGGTCGAAACGGCCGCGCTGGGCGACGGAAAAATAGGCCGCGGTGAGTCCGGGCGGTGCGTGGGACGGCCCCTCCTCTGCGGTGGGCGGCGCGAGCGAGCGGATAAGATCGGCGACGGTTACGGCATACTGGCGGTTCGTGAGATGCGCGAGCTCGACGCGCGCCGGGTGCAACCGGGCTTGGGCGGCAGGCGAGTAGAATGTCTCGAAGACGTAAGCGGCGACGGCCTCGGACTCACGGGGCGCGAGCGTGCCCGGATGATCGTCGGGCATGTTTTTCTCGATGTAACGGGCGAGGCGGGGCAGCGACCAGTCGCCGACGAGCGACTCCTTGTATTTGTCGGCAACGCCTTCGCCGCGCGCGCCGTGACAGTCGGCGCATTTTTGACCGTAAATGCGTTCGCCCGTCGCGACGTTCGCGGTTGGGGCGACGGTGCAGGAAACGACCGCGGCCAGCGCCGCCGTCGCGACGAGCGCGGCTGCGATCCGAGGGGACAAGGGTGGGGTCCGAAACATGGGGCTCGGGCGGGATGCGAAACACTTTTTTGCGGCAAGGCAAACGCGGCGATCCCCCTGGAATTCCGGAGGGAGGGTCACGCCGCTGCGCTGCCCGCCAGGACAAACCGAGTTGATTGCGCCGGTCACCCCCGGCGCTGGGTCGTGGTTCTGCGTTCGCGATGACCGACGATTTGACGGCAAGCCTTAGCCGGAGCGATTCAGTCTGCGGCAGGTCAGCGCGCTGGCGCGCGCGCCGAGAACGTGCCCGCCAGCGGGCGGCCTATGACGTCACCCTTCGGTTTTTGAAGGTTCGAGGGCAACGGGGTCGGGCTGAAGGGACGCGGCTTAGAACGTCCCCTTGATGCCGAGCGTGAGCTGGACGCCGGTCGTCAGGATCTGGGAGACGCGGGCGTAGCCGGGGGTTTGCGAACCGAAGCGCAGCAGGGTTTCCGGGATGTCGAAGACGT
>CAJAYO010000319.1 GCA_903948415.1 uncultured Opitutia bacterium
TCACCGTCCAACCGGCCATCACCGCGTAAGCCCCCGTCGAGCCGAGGATCGGCTGGGCCCGAGCCGTCTCGCCAACCGCGAGCCCGAGCAACGCAATCGCCCCCAACCGCTCCGGAAATCCCCGACCGAACCGGGTAAGCGGGCGCCGCCAGCCGGATGAAGCGCAGTTTTTTTCACAGAAACCTCCACCCTGTTCCTCGCAGGACGGCGGCCCGTCGCCGCTTGGAGCGGGGACGTCGCTCGCAGCGCACCCCGCTTTCTTCGCTCCGTCGCCCATCGGCCGGGGCCGGAAGACAACCTCACCGGCCCGCAAACAAATGCCCCCCGCTCGCGGCGGTCGTCATTTTAACCGCCCGATGGACTGACGTTGAGGCTCGGATCGATGCTGAGCCGCGGAGTGAGCCCGAGATTTTTCTCCACAAATCCGATGGCCGGTGAGGAAAAAGTCACGGCTTCGTTGCGGATAATCGCCGTCGCATCGGCGGCGGCACTCCGGACAAGTTCCGGCGCGGCGACCCGCACCGCGGGATTGCTCACGATCACCGAAACACTGACCGCAATCGCGGCGGACACGGCTGGCGTGGCTTGCAGCACCGCCGGATTTTTCGCCACCACGGCGGTGTCGCTGGCAATCTGCGCCACGAGGCCGGGATTGGCGCGGATCACGTCCGCGTTGCTCGCGATCTCGGCCGCCACGCTCGCGGCCTTGCCCACCACGCCCGGAGCCGTCGCGATCACGTTCGGCCGTGCGATCACCGCACTGACGGCCGCCGCCAGCGTGCCTGCAGACCGCGCCGACGTGTTGCCCAAACCGGTTACCATCGTCGCGGCGAGCGTGGCGACCGAGTTCGCGATACGGGCGCCGGCCGCCGCGCCTTGCGGACTGCCGGTGTCGATCGCGCGCAGCACGGCCGCAATGCTCGTGGCACTACCCGGAGCGTTCAGGGCCGACACCAGCAACGGACCAAATCCGGCGGCCAGTCGTTCGACGTCCGCTGCATCGCCCCGCCCGATGGCGGCCCGGAGTGCAGCCAAGGCCGCCGCCGGGCTCGTCGGCACCGGCAAAGTCTCCGGCTGCAAGAGCGGCGTGGCCGGACTCACCGCAGGAGTCTGGCCCGACGCGCTGGACGGTCCGATCAGCATGAAGAGCAACCCGGCGCAGAGCGCGACGCGGACGGATGGGACGGCGGGAAGAAATGAGGCGGTCGATGGATTCATGGAAATGGGTGGTCGTGACCGTGCGCCGTGTCGTGCGCGGGTCGGAGTGTTCGTGATTCGGTCGGAGGAAATTGCTTTCCCTTCCCCTATCCCGCCGGCGCGGGCTTCGGCCGGGCGGAGGCCAGGTCGCGCGGTGACTGCCTGCTGGAGGACGATCCGCATGCCACAACTATAACCGCCGCCGCTCCGCCCCGCTATGGGGTATTGAACGAATACGGTGCGCCGACCGTGCGCCGCGCTTGCCGCATTTCCCTTTTCGGCCCGTTGGCGATCACAACGTCGCTTGCGTCTCCGAGCTTCTCCGCCGCGCCTCGCTCCCGGACCGCTTCCCGGCCTCCTCCTCTACGTGTGCGTTGCGGTCGTATCCGGACCTACCGCACGCACCCAGTCGGTCAGATTCGCCCTCGCCGACACCGGCCTGACCCTCGGCCCGCTCAACGGCGTCGCCTTCGGCCACGGCATCTTCGTCGTCAGCACCGCCGCGACCGGATCGCTCCGCGTCTTCACCTCGCCCGCCGGCGCGACGTGGCCCGAGCCCCTCGTCCGCGTCCAGCACGCCAACTCCCCCAACTGCCCGGTCCGCTTCGTCAACGGCACGACGTTCACTGCCAGCCCTGACGCCGCCGGCAGCGCCCTCTCCACCACACCCAACACCCTGCGCGACCTCAACGGCCGCTTCATCTCTCTCCGCTCGCCCACGCGCTGCCTGCCGTCCACCGACAGCTTCGCCTGGAGCGAACTCGGCGCCTCTTTTCCAACCTCTCTCTCCTCACCGACCTCACCGCGCCCGGCGACACGTTCAGCCTCGGCTACGTCGTCGGCGACTCCGGCACCGTCGGGGAAAAACCCGTCGTCCGCCGCGCCGCCTAGACCTCCCTCGGCGTCCCCGGCACGCTCGCCGCCCGCCCCCGCCCCGAACTTTTCGCCGGCGCCGATCGCACGGGCGAAAACGCCAACTGGGTCGGCTCCGCCGCGCTGACCGCGGCCCTCGCCCCCGTCGGCGCCTTCGCCTTCACCGGCCCCGCTTCTCTCGCTGCCGCGGTCGCCACCCATTTCATTACCTGCGACAACTCCGTCCAACTCTCCTCGGCCGACCACGGCACGGGCAAAGTCAACGCCGCGATCTCCGACGCCACCCCCGCCCGCAAATTTCAGGACCACCACCCCGCTCCTCCTCACCGTCTCCGTCCGCGAACCCCTCGGCCCCGACCTCACCGCCGGTTTCGTCGTCGGCGGCAGCTCCTCCGCGCGAATTATCATCCACGCCGTTGCTCCCTACTTCGCCGCCGCCTTTGCCTTCGTCGGCGCCTTCCACCGCCCCGCCGACTCCCAGGACCCCGCCCTCCGCGCCACCCTCGCCCCCGGCAACTCCCCCGTCGAGGTCACCGACACCGCGAACACCACCGGCACCGCCCTCGTCGAGCTCCACGCGCTCCCGGCAGCCCCCGCGCCTCCCCCGCACCCGATCTTGTCCCGCCCGCTCCGGCCCGAATTTTTTCGTGTCTTTCCCCGGTTTCATGGTGACCTCCTCTCCATGAGTCTCCGCCCGCCGCTCTGGCCCGCCGTCCGCATTTTGCTCACCCTCGCCGCCCTCGCCGCCACCGCCGCCGCCCAATCCTACTCGTGGACCACTCTCGCCGGCCAGCCACCCGCCACCGGCACCGCCGACGGCACCGGCGCCGCCGCCCGCTTTCATTTTCCCACCGGCCTCGCCTCCGATTCCTTTGCCACGGTTTACGTCTGCGATTCCGCCAACCACACCGTCCGCCGCATCACCGCCGCCGGGGCCGTTTCCACCTACGCCGGCTCCCCCGGCCGGAGCGGCAGCACTGACGGCCGCGCCGCCCTCTTCAACTCCCCCGCCGGCCTCGCCCTCGCCCGCGACGGCTCGCTCTACATCGCCGACCGCCTGAACCACCTCATCCGCCGCCTCGCCCTCGACGGCAGTGTCTCCACGATCGCAGGACAGGCCGGCCTCGCCGGCTCCGCCGACGGCCCCGCCGCCGCCGCCCGCTTCAACGAGCCGTGGGGCCTCGCCTTCGACCCCGCGAGCAACCTCTACATCGTCGAGCGCGGCAACGCCACCGTCCGCCGACTCACCCCCGAGGGCCTCGTCTCCACCGTCGCCGGCACGGCCGGCCTCACCGGCGCCACGGACGGCACCGGACCCGCCGCCCGTTTCAGCGCCCCCACCGCCCTCACCACCGACTCCGCCGGCAACTTTGTCGTCGCCGACACCGGCAACGCCACCATCCGCAAATTCACCGCCGCCGGCGTCGTCACCACCTTCGCCGGCACCGCCGGCCTCACCGGCACCGCCCACGGCACCGGCCCCGCCGCCCGCTTCACCGCCCCCCTCGCCCTCGTCGGCGATGCCAACGGCAACATTTACGTCGCCGACGCCGCCAACGACACCATCCGCATCATCACCGCCGCCGGCGTCGTCGGCCCGCTCATCGGCGGGGCCGATCCCCACGGCTACCTCGACGGCCCCGGCAATACCGCCCGCTTCCTCGGCCCCGCCGGCCTCGCCATTTCCACCGACGGGTTTCTCTACATCGCCGATTCCAACAACCACTCGATCCGCCGCGCCGCCTCAAATCTCGCCATCTCCACCATCGCCGGCCCCGGCGGCAACGCCGGCAGTGCCGACGGCCCCCGCACCACCGCCCGCCTCAACGGCCCGCTCGGCCTCGGCCTCGACGCCACCGGCAACCTCTTTGTCGCCGACAGCCGCAATTCCACGATTCGCCGCGTCACCCCCGCCGGCCTCGTCACCACCGTCGCCGGGGCCGCCGGCGAGGCCGTCCACGCCGACAGCTTCACCGGCAGCGGCCGCTTCGGCGCACCCGCCGGACTCGCCCTCATCGACAACGGCCTGGTCGTCATCAGCGATCCCGCCTTCCACACCCTCCGCTCCACCGACAACCGCGGCACCACCCTCACCATCGCCGGCTCGCCCGGCGCCGCCGGCGCCACCGACGGCCCCTCCGCCGCCGCCCGCTTCAACACCCCGTGGGGCCTCGCCGCCGATCGTGACAACACGATCTACGTTGCGGACGCCGGCAACCACGTCATCCGCCGCCTCGCCGCCTCCGCCGTCACCACCGTCGCCGGACTCGCGGGCCTCGCCGGCGCCAACGACGGCACCCCCGGCCGCCTCAACGCCCCGCGCGGTGTCGCCCTCGATGCCGCCGGCAATCTCTTCATCGCCGACACCGGCAACCACACCATCCGCAAACTCACGCCCGCCGGCGTCCTGTCCACCGTCGCCGGACTCGCCGGCTCTCCCGGCCACACCGACGGCGCCACCGCCGCCGCCCGCTTCAACACCCCCGGCGGCCTCGCCGTCGACCGCGCCGGCAATCTCTTCGTCGCCGACACCGGTAACCATCTCGTGCGCCGCATCACCCCCGCCGGCCTCGTCACCACCATCGGCGGCTCTGTCGGCACCACCGCCCCCGCTTACGCCGACGGCTCCGGCGCTGCCGCCCGCTTTCTTTCGCCCAGTGCGATCGCCGTCGACGCCGCCGGCGTGCTCTACGTCGTCGAAGCCGGCAACAACCTCCTCGTCAAAGGCGAGGTCGACGTCGCTCCCGTCATCACCGCCCATCCCGCGTCCCTCGCCACGGCCGCCGGCTCCGCCACCACCCTCTCCGTCAGCGCCACCGGCGGCGGCCTCGCCTACCAATGGAAATTCAACGGCGCCCTCCTCTCCGGCGCGACCGCCGCCGCCTTCACCGTCGCCTCCGCCCAGCCCGCGTCCGCCGGCAGCTACACCGTGACCGTCTCCAACTCCCTTGGACAGGTCACCAGCGCCCCCGCCGTCCTCACCGTCGCCCCCGCCGCTCAGCCCGGCCGTCTCATCAATCTCTCCGTCCTCACCGACATCGCCGCCGTCGGCGACACCTTCACGCTCGGCTACGTCGTCGGCGGCAACGGCACCCTCGGCAGCAAACCCCTCGTCCTCCGCGCCGCCGGCCCTTCCCTCGGCGCCCTCGGCGTCCCCGGCACCCTCGCCGATCCGAAACTCGAACTCTTCGCCGGCTCCGCCCTGACCGGCGAAAACGACGACTGGGGCGGCGCCGCCCCGCTCACGGCCGCCCTCGCCAACGTCGGCGCGTTCCCCTACACCGGCCCCGCCTCGAAGGACGCCGCCGTCGCCGCCTTCCTCACCACGCGCGACAACTCCGTCGCCGTTTCCTCCGCGGCCAACGGCACCGGCAAGGTCATCGCCGAAATCTACGACGCCACTCCGGCCGCGAATTTCTCCACCCTCACCCCGCGTCTCCTCAACGTTTCCGTCCGCAAACACCTCGGCTCCGGCCTCACCGCCGGCTTCGTCCTCGGCGGCGGCGCCTCCACGAACGTCCTGATCCGCGCCGTCGGTCCCGGCCTCGCCGCTTTCGGCGTCCCCGACACTGTCGTCGACCCCCAGCTCACGCTTTTCAACAGCGCCTCCGTCAAACTCGACGCCAACGACAACTGGTCCGGCACCGCCACCCTCACCGCCGCCTTCGCCCGTGTCGGTGCCTTCGCCCTCCCCGCCACGACCTCGAAGGACGCCGCCCTCCTCGTCACCCTTCCCCCCGGCGGCTACACCGTCGAGGTCACCGGCGTCAACGCGACCACCGGCGTCGCGCTGGTCGAGGTCTACGAAGTCCCGTAAACTACGCCGGCTTCCGGGCCCCGCCCTTCGCCCCGCAGCGTCCCTTGCCTGCGCCCGCCTCCCTTTATTTGTCGCGCCCGCCACGGTCGTTCCGCCGCGCCTCCGGGAAATCCTCA
Organism: uncultured Opitutia bacterium; assembly: GCA_903948415.1. Taxonomy (GTDB): domain Bacteria; phylum Verrucomicrobiota; class Verrucomicrobiia; order Opitutales; family Opitutaceae; genus GAS368. The sequence continues at coordinate 6,004 of CAJAYO010000319.1, forward strand.
GCCGGAACGATTCAGTCTGCCGTAGGCCGCGCGCTGGCGCGCGCGCCGAAACCGCGCCCGCCCGCGGGCGGCCGACGAAGTCACCCTTCGGTTTTTGAAGGTTCGCGGACAAGGGCGTCGGGCAGAATGGACGCGGCTAAGGTCACTCAAGGCCGCGACGGCCCACCCGAGGCGAACGGCCTGCCCACCCCCACGTCCGCCCACGTCGCCCAGCTTGCCGGCAAAGACCTCACCGTCGTCATCGCCGCGAGCTTCACCAGCGCCAGCAGCAAGTGGAACGAAGCTGGGAAAATTGCCTCCAGCCTCACCCATGAAGTCGCCCGGCCGCGCGATCAGCCGCCCTCGCATGACACCCTCCCGGTAGAAAATCCTTCCCACCCCTCGCCCGACCCGCCTCAATCGCGCCTCGTGGCCACCATCCAGACTATCGGCGCCCAGGAAATTCACACCGCCATCACCCGGCTCGCGACGGCCATTGCCGCGCGCCACCCCGCCCCGAAAAAACTCCTCCTCCTCGGCATCGCCAACGGCGGCGTCACCCTCGCCCACCGCCTCGCGGCTCGGCTCTCCGCTCTCGGCTCTCCGCTCTCCGCGACCACCGGCACCGTCGACATCTCCTTCCACCGCGACGACATCGGCCGCCACCCCATCCCCAAGGAGTTCGCCCCGACCCACATCCCCTCCGACGTCCACGGGGCCACCATCATTCTCGTCGACGACGTTCTCTTCTCCGGCCGCACCGTCAAAGCCGCCCTCGACGAACTCTTCGACCACGGCCGTCCCGCCAAAGTCGAACTCGCCGTCCTCGTCGACCGCGGCGGCCGCCTCATGCCCGTCGCCGCCGACTACACCGGCCTCACCCTCACGACCGCCGCCGCCGAAAAAGTCGTCGTCACCCTCGACCCCAAGGCCCCCGCCCGCGACTCCATCCGCATCCAATCTCCGACCACCAGTCACTAGCCATTCGTCATTCGACCTTGGTCCTTCCCTCCCTCCCCCCATGCCCTGGACGCGCAAACACCTCATCACCCTCGAGGAGCTTTCCCTCACCGAGATCGACCAGATCCACGCCACCGCCGTCGCGTTCAAACGCACCCTCTCGCGCAGCGTGAAAAAGGTCCCCGCCCTCCGCGGCAAAACCATCGTCAACCTCTTCCTCGAGCCCAGCACGCGCACGCGCATGGCCTTCGACATGGCCGCCAAACGCCTCAGCGCCGACGTCATTTCCCTCGACGGCTCCAGCAGCAGCACGACCAAGGGCGAAACCCTCCGCGACACCGCCGAAAACATCCAGGCCCTCCAGGCCGACATGATCGTCATCCGCCACGCCGCCGCCGGTTCGCCCCTCTACCTCTCGCGCATTCTCGACATCCCCGTAATCAACGCCGGCGACGGCGCCCACGAGCACCCGACGCAGGGCCTCCTCGACACCTTCACGATGAAGGAGCACCTCGGCTCCCTCCGCGGCCGCAAGGTCGTCATCCTCGGTGACATTCTCTTCAGCCGCGTCGCCCGCTCCAACATCCATGCCCTCGTGAAAATGGGCGCCGCCGTCACCCTCGTCGGCCCCTCTACCCTCGTCCCCCACTGGTTCACCGATCTCGGCGTCAGCGTCTCCCACGATCTCCGCAGCGCCCTCGCCGACGCCGAGGTCGTCATGCTGCTCCGCATCCAACACGAGCGCCAGTCCAGCGGCCACTTCCCCTCCCTCGGCGAATACACCGGCATGTTCGGCCTCAACAAAACCCGCGCCAGCTGGCTCAACCCCAAGGCCATCATCATGCACCCCGGCCCGATCAACCGCGGCGTGGAAATCGACAGCGAGCTCGCCGACGGCGACCGCAGCGTGATCCTCGAACAGGTCACCAACGGCATCGCCGTCCGCATGGCCGTCCTCTACCTCTGCGCCGGCGGCCAACCCGAACTCGTAATGCCCACCGAATAAAAGCCTTTCTCTTTCCGCTTCCTCTTTCTCGGTCGTCAGGTCCAGCCACCCGGCGCGGGAGAAAGAAAAAAGCGAAAGATGAAGAGAACGATTTACCAAGCCATGCCCTCCCTCTGGATCCAAAACGCCCGCGTCATCGACCCCGCCGCCAAACGCGACGCCCTCGGCGATCTCTTCGTCACCGACGGCAAACTCGTCCCGTCGCTCTCCGCCGCCGCGAAAAAACGCGCCAAGAAAATCGACGCGACCGGCCTCGTCGCCTGCCCCGGCCTCGTCGACATCCACGTCCACTTCCGCGAACCCGGCCAGACCCACAAGGAAACCATCGGCACCGGCTCCCGCGCCGCCGCCGCCGGCGGTTTCACCACCGTCGTCTGCATGCCCAACACCGCCCCCGTCGCCGACAACGCCGGCACGATCCAGTTCATCAAGGACGCCGTCCGCCGCGACGCGGTCATCAAAGTTCTCCCCACCGGCTGCATCACCGTCGGCATGAAGGGCCAGACCCTCGCCCCCATCGGCTCGCTGCAACGCATGGGCGTCGTCGCCATCACCGACGACGGCGAGTGCGTCCAGTCCAACGTACTCATGCGCCGCGCCTGCGAATACGCGAAGATGTTCGACCTCCCGATCATGGACCACTGTCAGGACGCCTCGCTCACCCAGGGCGCCGTCATGAACGAGGGCAAAATGTCCACCCGCCTCGGCCTCCGCGGCTGGCCGCACACCGCCGAAGACATCATCGTCGCCCGCAACGTCATTCTTTCCGAATACACCGGCGCCCACATCCATCTCCAGCACATCTCCTCGCGCTACTCCGTCGGCATCATCCGGCGCGCGAAAGAGCGCGGCGTGAAGGTCTCCGCCGAGGCCACCCCGCACCACATCGCGCTGACCGACGAGTCCCTCGCCACCTACGACACCAATTTCAAGATGAACCCGCCGCTGCGCACCGAGGAAGACCGCCGCGAACTCATCGCCGGCCTGCGCGACGGCACCCTCGACTGCATCAGCACCGACCACGCCCCGCACACCGATTACGAGAAGGACAAGGAATTCGACTACGCCCCCAACGGCATTCTCGGCATGGAGACCTCGCTCCCCGTCACGCTCGAAATCCTCGTCCGCCAAAATAAATTCAAGCTCCCGTTCGTCCTCGACCTCATGACGCGCCGCCCGGCGAACCTGATGCGCCTCCCCGCCGGCACCCTGGCCGAGGGCGCCGCCGCCGACCTCTGCCTTTTTTCCGAGCACGAACAGTGGCTCTACGACGCCAAGACCGGCTTCAGCAAATCGAGCAATTCCCCCTGGTCCGGCCAGACCCTCACCGGCCGCGTGAAGACCACCATCGTCGACGGCCGCATCGTCTACGACGGCCGGAAAATCCTCTGACCCACGGAGCGGCGGTTTCTCACCGCCGAGGGGTCCGCCCCGGCGTTGCTCGCCCGGACTTTTTCCTCCGCACTCGTCGGCCATGCCCGCGCCCCTTTCCGTCTTTGCCACCGCCCTCGAACTCACCCTCGTGTTCGCCGGCCTCGTGCTGCTGTGGCGCCTCGCCCTGTCCCCCGCCGCCCGCGCCCACCACCCGCCCGCGCCACTCGCCCCGTGGGACACCCCGCCCAGCGATTTCTTCCTCTTTCTCTGGCTCGCAATTTGCGGCGGCCTCGTCCTCCCCGTCGTCGCCCAACCAGCCGCCCGCGCCCTCGCACTGGACGCCCAGACCAAACTCATTTTGGTCAACGCCGCCTTCCAGGGCGGCATGCTCGCCGGCATCGCCGTCTACCAGGTCTGCTTTCACCGCCGCGCCCCGCGCCCCCCGCTCGCCCTCGGCTCCGCCCTCCTGCCCGGTGCCGCCGCGTTCCTCCTGTCCCTCCCGCTCGTCGTCCTCGTCGGCCTCGCCTGGACCGGCCTGCTGAAACTCTGCGGCCTTCCGGTCGAGCCGCAGGACGCCGTGGGCTTTTTCACCCGGACCCAATCCCCCGTCCTCATCACCGCCATGATCGCGCTCGCCGCGATCATCGCCCCGATCACCGAGGAACTGATTTTCCGGGCCGGCATTTTTCGCTACGCCCGCACCCGCCTGCCGCGGTGGGCCGCCCTCCTCCTGCCGGCCTGCCTCTTCGCCGCCCTGCACAACCACCTCGCCAGCTTCGCCCCGCTCGTCGTGCTCGGCATCGTTTTCTCCCTCGCCTACGAGCGCACCGGCCGCATCGCCACCGCGATGGTCGCGCACGCGCTCTTCAATTCCTACAGCGTGCTCCGCATTTTCATCGACCCGCCCGCGTCGTGACCCATGCACCCGTTCGCGACCACCCCCGCCGGTTCCGTCTCCGCCCTCGGTGAGGAGAAACTGATCGCCGCCATCCGCCGCTGGCTCGGCTCCGCCTCCCCCCGCGCCCCCTTCGGCATCGGCGATGACTGTGCGGTGCTTCCCGCCTCGCGTCACCGCCAACTCATTACGGTCGATCCCGTCATCTACCCGCGCCATTTCAACGACGCCGTCCCGCCCCGCGCCGTCGGCGCCAAGCTCCTCAAACGCAACCTCAGCGACCTCGCCGCCATGGGCGGCCGGCCCACCGCCGCCGTCCTCGCCCTCACCCTCGACGCCCGCACCAGCCTGGTGTGGCTCGAACACTTTTACCGGGGCCTCGCCGCCTGCGCCCGCCGCTACCGCGTGCCCATCGTCGGCGGCGACATCGCCCAGGCCGACGGCACCGTGGCCGCCAGCCTCACGCTCCTCGGTGCGGCCGCCGGCCCCCGCGTCGTCACCCGCACCGGCGCGCGCCGCGGCGACTGGATCTATGTGACCGGCGAACTCGGCGCCAGCCTGCCCACCCGGCACCACGTCACGTTCACGCCGCGCCTGCCCGAAGGCGCGTGGCTCGCCCGTCAGCCCGCGGTGCGCGCGATGATGGATCTCAGCGACGGTCTCGCGAAAGATCTCCGCGCCCTCACCCCGCCGCGCTCCGCGCCCGCCCTCGCCGCCGACGCCCTGCCGCTCCGTCGCGGCGCCGACCTCCGCGCCGCCCTCACCGACGGCGAAGACTACGAACTCGTGTTCGCCCTCGCGGCCCGCACCGACCGCGAAAACTTCGCCCGCGCCTGGCACCGTGCGTTTCCCCGCGTGCGCCTCTCCTGCCTCGGCCGATTCGTCGCCGCCGGGGCGCTGCCGGCCGATGCCCTGCCGCTCGCAAACTACCGCGGTTACGAACACCTCCGCACGCCCCCGGGCCTCTGAGTGCCTCCACCCTTATCCGTGTTATCCGTGAAATCCGTGGTCAAAAAAATTTCCCGTCTTTGCTCCGCCCGCCGATGACGATCTTCGACCAACTCCGCGCCGGCGTGACGACCGCTTCCGCCGCCGAGACGCAGGCCCTCGCCGCCGCTTTCGCCGCCGCGCTCCCGCCCGACGCCACCCTCGCGCTCCACGGCGACCTCGGCGTCGGCAAGACCACCTTCGTCCAGGGCCTCGCCCGCGGCTTCGGCGTCAGCGAACCGGTCACGAGCCCGACCTTCACGATCTTCACGCTCCACCGCGGCACCCGCACGCTCGTCCATCTCGACGCCTACCGCCTCGACCGCGCCGCGCAGCTCGACTCGCTCATGCTCGAGGATTTCCTCACCTCGCCCTACTGCCTCGCGGTCGAGTGGCCCGAGCATGTCGCCGCCTGGCTCCCACCCACGACTCTCCACCTCGACCTCGGCATCGCCCCCGACGAACGCCATACCCTGCGTCTGCGATAAAGACGGCCGCATTTCCCCGGCCGCGCCATCTCCCCGCCTTCGTTCGGCGCGACCTGGCCCGGACTTTCCGCTCGCCGGTCCGTTCGGGCGGATCCCGTTTCGTCCGCATCTCCGGCGCGTGGGACTCGCCACGCCCCTCATCGCGTGGCTCGTTCAGGACGACTTGCAGTGGGCGCCGCGATTCGTACGGGCGCCGGGTTTTTTCCAAATCATCGGCCTGCCTCGCCTTCGCTTCGGGGTGGCGCCTGCACCCGCACGCGTGGGCGGGACATCCGCGGCAAACCCTCGCGGGCGCCGTCCTCGAACCGGGATTGCTCGGCGCCGTCGGACTCGGTATCCGCTTTCACCTGACGGCCGCTCCGCTCACCGGGGAGGTCAATCGCCTCCGGCCGCTCTTTCGCCGGAGTTCCGCCGACCGCGCGGACGCCGACACCCGTCTCGCCGATGTTGAGTTGGTCGCCGGGAGCGATCGATTCGCGCTCCTCAAACGCCGGGCCTGCAAAACGGATCATCCCGTGCGGCCTTCCGCCCCTGCTCCGCCTCCACGGCCGCGCATGACGGGCCGAACCCCCGGCGGTCGGCATGAAAAAAGCGCGTTGCAGGCAACGCGCTGGTTTCAACTCAACCGCCTACGGGCGCGGCGAAGGGGACGGGCCCGCCTTTAAGCGGATGGTTCCGTCGGCTGCTTCGGCGCTTCCGCCGCGGGTGCGACGGGAGCTTCGACCGCGGGAGCGGCCTCGCTCGCAACGGGCTCGGCCACGGCGGGGGTTTCCGCCACGGGCACGGACTCCGCCGCGGGCTCCGCGGCCGCCACCGACTCGGCTTCGGGCGCGGTCGCCGGAACCTCGGGGAAGTTCTCCGGATCGTGTTCCTCGGCCTCAACCTCTTTCTTGCGGGCCTCGACCATCGGCGGCGGCGCAAACAGCCGGCCGTCGATGAACTCGGTCACGTAGCCTTCGCGCACGAGCCACATCAGGTCGCCCTGCATGCGGGCGAGCTTCGCGCGCTCGTCCACCGTGAGGGTCGGCTCGGCGGGAGCCACGACGGCCGGAGCCACAGCGGTTTCGGCGCCACCCTCGACCGCCGGGGCGGCCTCGGTCGCCGCGGTCGCGGACGCCGCGGCCTTCGCCGGAGCGGGCAAGGTAATGCCCAGATATTTCGTCGCGAGCTCGCTCTGCCGGATCATCGCGTGCCCCTCGATAAACGAGATGAGCGCGCCGATGCTGTCGGCAAACGTCTGGCCAGGCACGCGGAACTTGCGCTTCACCGCGCACACGTAGGAGACGCCCTTCGAACCCTTCTTGAAGATGGTGAAATGCTCGCGACGCAGGCGGCCGCGCAGCGCGTTCGCCGTATCGAGCGGGAACTTACGCTGGCGCTCGAGCGCGCCTTCGATGGCGGCGCGGATTTCGCCGGGCGGCATCGTTTCAGCCACTTTGCCGTGGAACCGCGCGCTGTCGGTCGTGCGCACCACCTTGTCGCGCGCCTGCGTGAGCAGGAACACGCGGGCGTCTTCGAGCGAATCGAAGGTCGGGACGACCGGGGCGGGAGCGGCTTCGGCGGCCGGCGCATCCGGCGCGGCAGACGCGTCGGCTTCGGCCGCGGGGGCAACGGCGGCGGCCGCGGGTTTCGCCGGGGCAGCCGTCAGTTTCCACGTGTAACGCGTGGTCTTCTTCATCTTCTCGAGCCACTGGTTCACGACCTCGGGGTCGCGGATGGTCTCGATGCGGCTGCGGAACGCCTCCAGCGACATCCGCGCGACTTTCGCGGCGTGGTGCTGCTGGACGATCTGCGCATAACGGTGGTAGTTGGGCGGCCCGAGCAGCTCGCCCGTGATCCCGCACTTGTTGATCACCTGGTAATTTCCCTTCGGCGGGTCGACCTCGACCTCGGCCTTGTCGAAAAATTTGTCGAGGTGGTTCGCCATCACATGCGCCACGGCCGCCTCGTCGCTCTCGAAGGGCAGCGCATCGGGCACCGAGATATGGAAACCGTCCTTGGCCGGCCGCGCCGAAGCATCCCCGGCGGGCGCCCCGGACTCGGCGCTGGGCTTGCGCGCGACCACGACCACGAAGCGGTCGGTCTTGGCGACGACCGTGCGCGCGATTTCGAACAGCTCGATCGTGCGGCAAGACTTCCGGATCGTCTGCACCAGCGTGTTGAAGCTCGTGTCTTCCGGATAGAAGGTGACGTTGAAAAACGGGCTGTCGTAGGGACCGTAGGCGACGCGCTCCTGCGGTTCGCCCCGGCCGCCGCCGTAGCGCGGACCAGCCCCACGATACTCGCCGCCGCCACCGGGACCGTCACGGCGCGGGCCGCCACGAAAATCACCGGCGCCTTCGCGCCGCGGACCGCCGCCCCCGCCGCCTCCGGCATAATCGCGACGCTCGGGCGCCGCGCCACCGGGACCGGCCGGCGCACCGCCACCACCGACCGGACCGTCGGGCTTGCGGAAGCTCCGCCGATCGCGATTCGCCGGCGCACCGCCGCCGGGGCCGTCCCGCCGGTCGTCACGACGCGGGCGGTCTGAGCCCGGCTCGCGGTCGCGGCGGTCCGACGGGGACGATTTGTCCTGCGTCCATTGCGTGCCGAAGCTGAAACCCTGAAGTTGGGTCAGATCGAGTTTGTTGAAATCCACGGGGGGATTCTCCTTGGGGGCGTTGTCGTCCATGTAGTCCGAAAGTCCCGCCGGAGCGGGACGAAGTTAGCTAGGTAGTGCTTGGGCCGTTCGTAATCGCCGCGGAGTGTCCACGGCGCACCCGGACAGTGGCAAGCAGTTTTCCCACCATGGCGAGAGGATAAACACCGCGCGCCCCGATGCCCGCATCCGGAACCGCTCCCGAAAAAGGGCGCCCACCTCCGCCAAATAGCACCGGCTGCGGCCTTGATTTCCCCCGCGCCCGGCTCAAAACCAACCCGCCACCCCCACCTGAACGCGTCCCCTCTCACCATGAAAGCCCTCCTCCTCACCGCCCCGAGCACCCTCGCCATCGTCGATTTCCCGTCCCCGCGCCCGGCCGACGACGAAGTCCTCGTCCGCATTCGCGCCTGCGGCATCTGCGGGAGTGACATCCACGGCTGGGACGGCTCGACCGGCCGCCGGCAACCGCCGCTCATTATGGGCCACGAAGCGTCGGGTGAAATCGTCGCCACCGGCCCGCGCGTCGAAAAATGGCGCGCCGGCGACCGCGTGACCTTCGACTCCACCATCTATTGCGGCACCTGCCGCTTCTGCCGTAACGGCCAGATCAACCTCTGCGAGGACCGCCGCGTCGTCGGCGTTTCCCCCACCGAATACAAACAACACGGCGCCTTCGCCGAGTTGGTCGCCGTTCCCGCGCGCATCCTCTACCGGCTGCCCGACTCCCTCCCGTTCGACCAGGCCGCCATGATCGAGCCCGTGTCCATCGCCGTGCACGCCGTCCAACGGATCAAAATCGCCCCGACCGACACCGCTGTCGTCGTCGGCAGTGGCATGATCGGCCTGCTCGTCATCCAGGCGCTGCGCTGGGCCGGCGCGCACCGCATCATCGCGGTCGACCTCGCCGAAAACCGCCTCGCCCTCGCCCTGCGGCTCGGGGCCACCCACGCCCTCAATCCGTCCACCGTCGACGTCGCCGCGGAAGTCACCCGCCTCACCGACGGCCTTGGCGCCGATGTATCCCTCGAAGTCGTGGGCGTCACCCCGACCGTCAATCTCGCCCTCGCCGTCCTCAAACGCGGCGGCTCCTGCGTGCTCGTCGGCAACCTCTCGCCCAAGACCCAGGATTTCCCCCTGCAGGCCGTGGTGACCAAAGAGATTACCCTGACCGGCACCTGCTCCAGCGCCGGCGAATATCCTCTCTGCCTCGATCTCATCGCGCGCGGCGTGATCGACGTGAAACCGATGATCGAAACCGTCGCGCCGCTCGAAGACGGCGCCGCCTGGTTCACCAAACTCAGCGCCAAGGACGGCGGCAAATACATGAAGGTCATCCTGCAGCCCTGAGGGGGGCTGACCGACCTTCACTCGCTTTCGCACCTCAGCGAAATCTCCATTTCCCCGAAGGAAAATGGTGCCCGGGACAGGACTCGAACCTGCACGCCTTACGGCACACGCCCCTCAAACGTGTGTGTCTACCAATTCCACCACCCGGGCAGTTGGGAAGCGAGGAAGGCGGACTAAGGTGAATCCGTTTCCCGTTGTCCAGCCCTGAAATCAACTCGCGGAAAAAATTCCCCGGCCCCTCTCAGCCACGACCGTTGCCGGCTCAATTCCGCTGCCGCTCGGCCAGTGCCCGCGCCAATTCCGCCGCAAAAAACGGCCCACGGTAAATCATTCCGGTATACACCTGCACGAGCGTCGCCCCCGCATCCAGTTTCTCCCCCGCACTCTCGGCATCGGTGATCCCGCCAACGCCGATGATCGGCAACCGGCCGCCCGTCGCGAGGGCGATGTAGTGAATGATCTCCGTCGCCCGCCGGCGCAGCGGCGCGCCGCTCAGCCCGCCGGCTTCGTTGACCTTCGCAAAAGACCCCGGCCGGGCCAGCGTCGTATTCGTCGCGATGATTCCGTCGAGGGCAAACTCCGCAATCACCCCGAGGGCCGCGTCGATTTGCGGCCAGCTGAGATCGGGCGCGATCTTCAGCAGCACCGGCACCCGCCGCTTGCCGGGCTGCTCCGCCCGCTCGCGATTCGCGCGCGTCACGGCCCCGAGCAGCTCGCGCAGCCGCGACTCATCCTGCAGCTGGCGCAGGCCCGGCGTGTTGGGGCTCGAAACATTTAGAACCAGATAGTCCGCATAGTCCGCGAGCAGCGCAAAACTCGCGAGGTAGTCCTCGGCCGCTTTTTCGATGTCCGTCACCTTCGATTTGCCGAGATTGATCCCAAGCGGAATGCGCCGCGCCCCCGGGCCCGGTTGCCGCGCGAGCCGCGCCGCCACCGCCACCGCACCCTCGTTGTTGAAACCCATCCGGTTGATCACCGCTTCCTGCGCGGGATAGCGAAACATCCGCGGCTTCGGATTCCCCGGCTGCGCGAGCGCCGTCACCGTCCCGATCTCCACGTGGCCGAACCCCAACGCCGCCGCCGCCGGCCACGCCTGCGCGTTCTTGTCAAAACCGGCCGCCAGCCCCACCGCATTCGGAAACTTCAGGCCGAACGCCTCGACCGGCTTCGTCCCCGCCGGCAGCCGCGCCCACGCCTCCAACGCCCGGCACACCGGCGGCACCGCACTCAAGAGGGTCATACCCTGCACGCCGCGTTCGTGGGCCACCTCGGAGTCGAGGCTGAAGAGTGAGCGCCGGAACAATTTTTCGTAGAAAAATCCCATGGGCCGAGCGTGAAACCCCTCCGACAAATGGCAAGAACGGCCCGCGCCAAACTCCCGCGGGCCCAATATTTTCCGCCGCGAAATGCCCCCGTCACCCCACCGTCCCCTCGCGTCCGCTTTTGTGCTTGTTTTTTAAACCTCCCCTCGCACGCTGCGCCAAAAATCTCATCCGACTCATGGCCAAAGCTATTTCCACTCTCGACTGGTGTATTGTTCGTCTGGGCGAAGACCACAATTGGTGGGTCGCGGAAACCAGCGACCCCGTGCGCTGGGATGTGGACGGCCTCAGCATCGTCGACCCGCGCCAGCTCGCCCACCTCATCGAACTCGTCGATCCGCTCCGCGACTACGGCTTTGACCAAGATATTTTCGAGGGCGCTTTCATCCGCTTCCGCATCGATAAAGATCTCGGCAACGGCAAGGTCCGCCTCAAGCGCGTCAAGGAATCCCTCTTCGATTCCGACGAAAAACTCTTCGTGCTCGCCGACGTCCTCGACGAGGAAAACGGGCCCTACGCCGACCTCCTCGACCACCTGACCCGCTGCCGCGTCAAACTCCTCAACGACCTGTTCGCCTTCGAGGCCAAGCTCTCCGTCGACGAGGTCGAAGACGAAATCCGCGAGGAACAAAACAGCCACTTTATCCAGGGCAAGGCCGTCCACACCTTCGAAGAACTCACCTCCATCCTCGACTACATGCCCGCCGGCTACGACACCGACGATGAAGCCCCCGCAAAGGGCGTCGAAGACGAAGAGGACGCCGATCTCCCCGATCTCGACGAAGCCGAAGAGGAAAAACTCAAGAACGACGAATCCCTCAAGTGGGACGAGGACGAAGAAGGCGCCGACAAAGAAGACAAAGTGGACGGCGAAAAGAAAAAAGCCGACGGCGACGGAGACGACGAGGATGAGGATGACGACGACGACAAAGATAAGGACGACGACGACGACGACAGCGACGACGACGACGACGACGAAAAGCCGAAGAAGAAGAAAAAGACCAAATCCAAGCGCTGATTCGTCATTCCTGTCCGCCCATTTCACGGCAGCCCTTCGGGGCTGCCGTTTTTTTTCGCGCGCCGCGCGCCCCCACGTCGAAGTTGCCAAGCCCGTCTCTTTCTCCCAGCTAGCTCCCAGCATGAAATTTGTCCCGCGCCTTCCGTCCGTCTGCCTCGCCGCCGTGCTCACTCTGGCGGCGGGTTGCGCGAACGACGGCCCGGGTCGCGCCCGGGGCGACGCCATTCCGCCGATCCCGGTCCCCGCCTCCACGGCCCAGCTCCGCGCCGGGGACAGTCTCACCATCGCGCTCCAGGGCGTCCCCGATCCGAGCACCAACTCCGTGCAAATCGACGAGCAGGGCCTCATCAGCCTGCCCTACATCGGCACCCTTGCCGCCGCCGGCGTGAGCACCGCCGACCTCTCGCAACGCATCCGCGAAACCTACGTCACCAAGAAAATTTACACCGTCGTCGACGTCTCCGTGAGCGTCACCGAGCGCTACATCTATATCGGCGGCGAAGTCCAGCGCCCCGGACGCATCATCTGGACGCCCGACCTCACCGTCGCCAAGGCGATTCAGGCCGCCGGTGGTTTCACCCTCTACGCCAAGGAGGCCGCCGTGCGCCTCTCGCGGGAA
>CAJAYO010000320.1 GCA_903948415.1 uncultured Opitutia bacterium
AACTCCACCCTCGAGGGCACGATCGGCAGCGAGGACGTGGATTTCTTTTCGGTCGAAGCGACCCAAGGCCAGCGTCTGTCCGTCGAAATCGAGGGCGCCCGCCTCGGCCGCACGATGTTCGATCCGATCATCACCGTGCAGTCGGCCGACGGCCGCGTGCTCGCCGCGTCCGACGACACCCCGCTGCTCGGCCACGACGGCTGGGTCTCGCTCCTCGCCCCGACCGACGGAAAATTTTTGATCCAGGTGCGCGACATGACCTACACCGGGGCCGGACATTTTTATCGGCTGCACGTCGGCACCTTCCCCCGCCCCGCCGCGGTCTTCCCCCTTGGCGGTCAACCCGGCGAAACACTCGCCGCGAAATTTATCGGCGATCCCGCAGGTGATTTCACGCAGCCCGTCACTCTCCCGACGGCGACGATCACCCCGCCGCGATTCGGCCTCATCGCCGACCAGGATGGCGTCGCACCGTCGCCCAACTGGCTGCGCGTGTCCGCCCTCCCCAACGCCCCGGCCGTCACCCCCGGGAACGCCCTCGCGAGGGCCACCGCCCTCCACGCCACCGCGCCCCTCGCCTTCAACGGCGTGCTCGCCACCCCGGGCGACGCCGCGTTTTTCCGGTTCACCGCGAAGAAGGACCAAAACCTCGATTTCCACGTCTACGCCCGCCGCCTCGGCTCGCCGCTCGACTCCGTCCTCACCGTCTTCGACGCCAAAGGAAAATCCCTCGGCAACAACGACGACGCCGCCGGCAATCCCGACAGCACCGTCCGCGTCAAAATTCCCGCCGACGGCGACTACACCGTCAAGGTCGCCGACCAACTCGCCCGCGGCGGTCCGCGCTTCACCTACCGCGTCGAAATCGCCGAAGTCGCCCCCACCCTCACTCTCTCCATTCCGGACACGGCCCGCTACGACAACGAAACCCGCAAATCGCTCGTCGTCCCGCGCGGCAACCGCTTCGCCATCTTGCTCAACCTCACTCGCGACACGTTTAACGGCGAACTCGCGGTCACCTTCGACGGCCTGCCGGCGGGCATCACCGCCCTCGCCGACACCGTGCCGGGCAGCCTCTCCGCGGTGCCCGTGGTGTTTGAAGCCGCCGCCGATGCGCCGATCGCGGGCGCGCTCCTGACGCCCGCCGCCCGTGCGACCGACGCCTCCGCCGCGAGCGCCAAAGGCCTCGTCAGCCGCTTCCGCCACACCGTCAATTGGGTGCGTATCCAAAACGACACCGGCTACACCAAGTCCGAGGTCAGCCAGATCGCCGCGGCCGTCGTCGACGCGGTGCCCTTCGCAGTGCGCATCGTGGAACCGAAAGTTCCGCTCGTTCAAAACGGCGAGACTGCGCTGCACATCGTCGCCGACCGGCAGGAGGGTTTTGACGAACCCATCACGGTCAAAATGCTCTGGAATCCGCCGGGCGTCACGTCGCCGCCCGACCTCGTGATTCCGAAAGGCGCCGGCTCGGTTGCCTACAAACTCAACGCCTCCACCAAAGCCGAGGTGCGCAAATGGCGGACCGCGGTGGTCGCCACCGCCACGGTCCAGGGCGGCGCCGCCTACGTCTCCTCGCAGCTCGCCGAGCTGGAAATCGCGGCCCCGTTCCTCGCCGGGAAAATCGATCTCACGAAGGTCGAACGCGGCCAGTCCGGAAAGCTCGTCTGCAAGTTGGAGCAAAAAGTCCCGTTCGCCGGCCAAGCCGTCGCCCGCCTCGTCGGGCTCCCCGCCAACACCACGGCCCGCGACGTCGAAATCACCCAGGACAGCCAGGAAGCCGTCTTCGAAATCAGCACCACCGGCAAGAGTCCGCTCGGGACCCACAAAAACGTGTTCTGCCAGGTAACCCTCACCCGCGACGGCGAGCCGATCACGCACCTGATCGCGCAGGGCAGCGTCCTGCGCATCGACGCGCCGCGCCCGAAGCCCGCCGGTGACACCAAACCCGTCGCCCAGGCGAAGCCGGAGTAATCGATCCCCGCATGAAGCCCGTCCCGACCACCTCCGCCCGGCGAGCCGCCCGGTTTCTGCTCGCCGTGCTGTGCGGCTGCGCGGTGTCCGTCTTCGCCGCGAAACCCGCCCTCACCGACCTCAAAGTTTTTCCCGCCGACGTGAACCTCACGACCCGCGGCGACCGCCAGAGCATCGTCGTCCAGGCCATTTACGCCGACGGCGTCACCCGCGACGTCACGGCGCAGGCGAGTTTCACGCTCGCCCACCAGGCCCTCGCGAAGTTCGACCATTTTGTTCTCTCACCGCTGGCCGACGGCCAGACCGAGCTCAAGGTCAAGTTCCAGGGCAAGACGCTGGTCGTTCCGGTAAAAATCGCCGCCGCGCAGGCCGACGAGCCGATCAGCTTCCTCAAGGACGTCATGCCCGTCTTCACCAAGGCCGGATGCAATGCCGGCGGTTGCCACGGCACCTCGCGCGGCAAGGACGGCTTCCGGCTCTCGTTGTTCGGCTACGATCCCGACGGCGACTACCACCGCCTCACCCGCGAAGCCATCGCGCGCCGCATCAATCTCGCCCTCCCGGAGGAGAGCCTCCTCCTCGAAAAAGCCACGCGCAAAGTGCCGCACACCGGCGGCGAACTTTTCCAGACCGACAGCGAATTCTACCGCACCCTCTTGGCGTGGCTGCAAGCCGGCGCGCCCAAGGACGCCCCCGACGTCGCCAAGGTCGTGCGCCTCGATATCCACCCGCTCCAGTCCGTGCTCGAGGGCGTCGGCGAGGCCCAGCAATTGAGCGTGCGCGCCTTCTACTCCGACGGCACCGACCGCGATGTCACAGGGCTCACCGCGTTCATGGGGAACAACGACGCCGCCGTGAAAGTGTCCGCCGCCGGCCAGGCCACGGCGCTCTCGCGCGGCGAAGCGTTCATCACCGCCCGTTACGAGGGCTTCGCGACCGGCGTGCAGATCCTCGCCATCCCGAAAAATCTGAACTTCACGTGGCCGGCCGTCGCGGAAAACAACTACATCGACACCCTCGTCCACGCCAAGCTGCGCAAGCTCCGCATCGCCCCCTCGGACCTCTGCGACGACCCGACGTTTCTCCGCCGCGTTTACCTCGACATCACCGGCACGCTGCCGACCCCCGCCCAGGTCCGGACGTTTCTCGCCGACGCCTCCGCCGGCAAACGCGACGCCGTGATCGACGACCTGCTCGGCCGCAAAGAATTCGCCGACCTCTGGGTCATGAAGTGGGCCGAACTCCTGCAGATTCGCAGCGCGGACCAACAGGTGCAGATGAGCACCAAGTCGGCCCTGCAGTACTTTGACTGGCTTGAAGGCGAGATCACCCAAAACGTGCCGGTCGACGTCATGGTGAAAAAGCTCCTCACCGCCACCGGCCCCAGCTTCGAGGCGCCGGCCGCCAATTTCTACAAGATCGAGCGCGACACCCTGAAGCTCTCGGAAAACGTCGCGCAGGCCTTCATGGGCGTGCGCGTCCAGTGCACCCAGTGCCACAATCATCCTTTCGACCGTTGGACGATGAACGACTACTACGGGTTCGCCGCCTTCTTTGCCCAGGTCGGGCGCAAATCGGGCGAAGACCCGCGCGAAACCATCGTCTTCAACAGCGCCGGCGGGGCCGTCAAACATCCCGTGACGGGCAAGGAGATGGCGCCGAAATTCCTCGGCGGCCCCCAGCCCCAAATCGCCAAGGGCGCCGATCGCCGCCAGGTGCTCGCCGACTGGCTGACCGCGCCCGAGAATCCGTATTTCGCCCGCAACCTCGCGAACATCGTCTGGGCGCAATTCTTCGGCAAGGGCATCATCGACCCCGTCGACGACGTGCGGGTCAGCAATCCCGCGACGAACCCCGAACTGCTCGCCCGACTCGCGACCCAACTCACCGCCTACCGTTACGACTTCAAGAAACTCGTCCGCGATATCTGCACCTCGCGCACCTACCAGTTGTCCGCCGTCCCGAACGCCACCAACGCCGGCGACGAGGCCAATTTCGCCAAGGCCGCCGTCCGCCGCATCCGCGCCGAGGTGTTGCTCGACGCGTTGAGCACGGTCACCGGCAGCACGGAAAAACTCCGCGGCCTGCCGCAAGGCGGCCGCGCCATCGAGATCGCCGACGGCCGCACGAGCACGTATTTCCTGACGACGTTCGGGCGCGCCACGCGCGAGACGCCCTGCTCCTGCGAAGTCAAAATGGAGCCAAACCTCTCGCAGGCCTTGCACCTCCTCAACGGCGATGCGGTGAACGCAAAAGTCCTCAGCGGCGGTCTCGTGAAAAAACTGCTGAAAGACGGGCAGCCGCCCAACGCGATCATCGAAGAACTCTACCTCCGCACCCTGGGCCGCCGGCCCACCGCGCTCGAGACCACCCAGCTCGCAGCGTTCTTCACCGAGGGGAAAAAACCCGACGTCGTCCTCAACGACCTCTTCTGGTCGCTGCTCAACGCGAAGGAATTCGTCTTCAATCACTGAGCCGCACCCATGCCCCTTTACTGCTCTGAAGGAGGAACCCGCTGGCCGGCGATGTTCGGCCCCGGCCGACCGCGCTCCACCCGAATCGCCCGCAAGCGGGCTCCTACCCTGCTTTTTTTTCTCGCTGGATTCGCCTTCGCCGCCGAGCCCGCCAAGAAAATTACCTACGAGGACGACGTGCTCCCGATCTTCCGCGACAACTGCCTGAAGTGTCACAACCCCGATAAACTCAAAGGTGACCTCGATCTGACGTCGTTCAGCGGCGCGATCAAAGGCGGCGGGAGCGGCGTCACCCTCAACGCCCGCGATCCGGACGGCAGCCTCCTGTTCCGCGTCATCCAACACGCGGAAGAGCCCGAGATGCCGCCCAAGGCGAAGCTCTCCGACAAAGAGATCGGCGTGATCCGCCAGTGGATCGAGGGCGGCCTGTTGCAGGGCGCGGGGAGCAAGGCCCTCGCCGCCAACAAACCGACCGTCGACCTCGCCCTGAAGAGCGGGGCCATCGGCCGACCCGACGGCCCGCCCCCGATGCCGGGCCCGCTGTCCCTCGAGCCCTTCGCGCGCCCCACGCGCGGCACCCCCCTCGGCGCAATCGCCAGCAGCCCGTGGGCCCCCGTCGTCGCGCTCGCCGGCGCGCACCAAATCGTCCTCTACCACACCGGCGACCTCGAATTCCTCGGCGTGCTGCCGTTCCCCGAGGGCACGCTGTGCGACCTCAAGTTCAGCCGGAATGGCCAACTCCTGCTCGCCGGCGGCGGCCGCGGCGGCCACTCCGGCCTCGTGACCGTCTGGGACCTCGCGACGACCGAACGCGTGATCACCGTCGGCGACCAATACGATTCCGTCCTCGCGGCCGACCTCAGCGCCGACCAGCAGTGGATCGCCCTCGGCGGGCCCGACCGCGTCCTCAAAATTTACCGCACGAAAGACGGCGCACTCGAACACCGCCTCAAGAAGCACACCGAGTGGGTCACCGCCGTGGAATTCTCCCCCGACAGCAAGTATCTCGCGACCGGCGACCGCAACGGCGGCCTCGTGCTCTGGGAGGCCGCGACCGGGCAGGAGATGTTCACTCTGCCGGGACACAAGGGCGCCATCACCGCCGTCACGTGGCGCGGCGACTCCGCCCTGGTCGCCTCCGCGAGCGAGGACGGCACCGTGAAATTATGGCAGGCCGCCGACGGCTCGCCGCTCCGCAGCCTCAACGCCCACCCCGGCGGCGCCCTCGCCGCGCGTTTCCACCACGACGGCCGCCTCGTCACCTGCGGCCGGGACAACAAGGTTCAGCTCTGGGACACCACCGGCAAAAATCTCGCCACCCTGCCCTTCACCGGCGAGTTGCCCAATCGCGTGACGTTCAGCGACGACGGCCGGAAGGTCATCGGCAGCGACTGGCGCGGGCAAGTTTTTGTCTGGGACGCGAAGAGCGGCCAGGCCCTCGGCGAACTGGCAGCCAATCCGCCCACGCTCGCGGAACGCCCGCACCAGGGTGCGCAGCGCGTCGCCAGCCTGCAGGCCGACGTGGCCAAAAATACCGCGGCCCGCGCCGCGGCCGAAGCCGACGCCACCGTCGCTCAGACCCTCCTCGACCAGGCCGGCAAAAACCTCGTCAAGGCGAAGGCCCAAGTCGCCGCCGCCGCCGCCGAGGACACCCCGCGCCGCAAAGCGGAGGTTGCCGCCGGGCAGAAAGCGCTCAAGGACGCCGCCGCGCAGGCCAAACTCGCCGCCCAAAAAGCGCTGGACGCCAAGAACCGCAGTGAAGCGACCATCGCCCAACTCACCGCCGCGAACGCGTCACTCGCCAAATGGAAAGCCGTCCTGGAAAAAGCGAAATCCAACGGCACCGCCCGCAAAGTTTCGCTCGCCGATCCCGCGCGGCCGAACGCCCAAGGCACGGCAAAATAGGCGGACCGAGGCCGCCGCGCCGACCTAACTCCCTCTTGCATTCAAGATGAGCCTCATGACGGTCTTTTGGAGGAGCCCGCTTGCGGGCGATTCAGGACGTAAAAATCGCCTGCAAGCAGGCTCCTGCCTCCAAGCCTTGTAAGCTCATCGTGAAAGCGAATTAGAATAGTTTCCCCGCAGCCCGCACACCGCCAGCACCCGCCCGTGCACCACCGCCCAACGGCCGCACAGCGCCTCCACCACCGGAAACTTTTCGGCCGCCTCCGCCCTCAGCCCGAATTCCCCTTCCTCCCGCCGGACGATCGCTACGTCCAAGAAACCCGGTGACGCCAGACCGAGCGGCGAAAGCACCTTGAAGGCCGCTTCC
>CAJAYO010000321.1 GCA_903948415.1 uncultured Opitutia bacterium
CGAGAATCTTGGCCGTGGCGGTGGGCGCGAAGCCCGCCGGCGAGGCGGGCGCAATCATCAGCGTACCCGTGCCACTGAGTCCGATGAGCCGTCCGTCGGCCATGCTCACGGCCCCGGTGCGGAAATCCTTGTGCGCCCACTTCTCCGTGCCGGTCGCGAACTCCAGGCACTTGAGCGAGGCGATCGAGGTGGTGTCGCCGTCCACCCCGTAGAGGTGTCCGTCGTGGAGCACGGCGGCGTTGAGTTGCGTGCGGAACGCGCGCGCGCGCCACACTTCCTCCGGAGCACCGGCGCCCAGGGAGAACAGGGCCGCGCCTTTGCCGTAGCCCGTCGAGACAAACATCCGGCCGCCGCTCACGATCGGGTCGGCGGCGTTGACGCCGTATTCGGTCACCCACGGCGCGCGCCACGCCTCCTTGCCGTGGACGGGGTTGACCGCGAGATACGATTTCCCAGAGCCCAGCAGCACCAGCCCACGACCGTCGAGCTCGACCGGGAGCGGCGTGGAATAGCCGCTGTTTTGGGCCGCCGATTTCCACAGAACTTTCCCGGTGGCCTTGTCGAGCGCGAGCCCGGCCTCGCCGACATTCAGAATCAATCGCCCGTCGAGCACGAGCGGCGCGCCGGTGAATCCCCAGTCGGGAACGGGGCAACCGGTTTCCGTTTGCACATTCACCGACCAGACCATCTTGCCGGTGGCGGCCTCGAAGCAAAACGCATCGCCCCAGCGGCTCAGCGCGTAGAGCCGATCTCCGTCGAGCGTGGGCGTGCCGGTGGTGCCGCCCTCGAAAAACTTGTTCCCCAGTTCGGCTGGATAACTGTGTTTCCAAACCGGTATTCCGGTGCCCGCCTCAAAACAGAACACCGTGTCCTTCCCGTCGGCATGCCCCATCGTGTAGACGCGCCCGCCCGCCACGACAAAGGACGAGGCGCCGAGTCCCACTTGGGCCCGCCAGGCGATCGTCGGTCCCGCTGACGGCCATTGGTCGAGCCAGCCTTTTTCGGCGGAAATTCCGTTGCGGTCCGGCCCGCGCCACTGCGGCCAATCGGCCGCCTGGGCAGCCGCACAGAAAACCGCGAACATGACAACGGCAGGACGGAAGCCCACCTCGGGGACAGAGTTCTTGAAACGCATCGTGAAAGGGGAGCCCGATCCTCCGCCGGGTCCAGCTCCGTGACACGAAAATTCCGCGCGCCTCCGGGCGCGGTCAGGACTAGATCACGGTCGGCGCGCCGCTCCTTATCAATCCTTGCGGAGGTTCATGCACATCTTTGAACCGACCGGTTTTTACCGCCTATAAAGTTGCCGAAGAGGGGTAGGAAAATTTTATTGGGAGGAAAATTTCCCAAACCACGGAAATCCTTCCAATCACGGGTTCTCATTTCACGTTCCGTCCGCCCCGGATCACGGCGTCTCGGATGACGCTGAACAACCAAATCAACCTCTGAAGATTCGGTTTTTTCTCAGAGAAATTTTCCTACCAGCCAAATCTTCCTACTTCAATTCATGAAACGGCTGAGAGTCCGGCCGAGACACCGCCGGGATCAGTTTCTGCGTTACGTCCAGTATCACTAAGAATCGGATAAAAAGCGGAAGCTGAGAAAAAGAAATCCATCGAGCGTCGATCGAACCTGTGCACGAGCTTAGGCAAGGATTGATAGCAGCGACCAGAGCGCTCCGGCGATTCAGCCGAAACGCCACGAAAGAAAGCGTTCATCAAGCAACGTCGTTGGACGCGCTCACGCCTTCCACAAATCGTCGCCGTATTCCCAGCCGCGCCGCACCGGCTCTTTGAGATAGGCGTTCAGCTCCGGCCGGTTCGTGACCTTCATCTTGGCGGCATCCCACTCGATCCGTCCGCCGAACCGCTGCGCCAACACGCCAAGCAAATCGATCTCGGTCAACCGCGCGGCATACTCGAAATTCGCGCCCGTGTCGGGAATGAGACCCTTGATCGCATCGATCCACTCTTGGTGCGGCCCACCCGTCACCCGGCGATACTTGGCCTCCGGCAGCGCACCGCTTTCGCGCAGCGCGTTGTTCTTCTCCATATTCGTCAGGCGCGGATTATTGGAGCGGTTGTCCAGAAACGCGTTGGCTTTGGTGCCGGTCCAATAAGAACCCGCTTTCGGCGGAGCCGATGCCGTGACTTTCCCCGTCTCGGAATGCTTGCTGGACCAGTTCCAATCGGCGGACGTCTTGACCGGGCGTCCGCCGTTTACCTGGCCATCGCTCCAGTAGAGCGAGCACGGGGCCAACTTGCCGCGCGCCGGAAAATCCCACCGCACCACGGCACTGTTGGTGCACAGCGTGTCGCTCACCTCGTTGACGCTTCGTTC
>CAJAYO010000322.1 GCA_903948415.1 uncultured Opitutia bacterium
ACACTCTTTCCCTACACGACGCTCTTCCGATCTGCCAAGCCTGCCCGGTTGAAAAACGCCCGAGCCCCCCCACCCCGCCCGAGCTCGTCGCCGTCACCGATTGTTGCGCCCAGCCCGTGGCGGCCAAACACCCGGCGAGCAAAACGCCGCACCCGCCGCCCCGCACCCAGGCCCACCCGCGCGCGATCGCCCCCCGCCCCGACGACGCGGGACCAGGACTGGGCGAGAAAGGGGCGCGAGGCGCAGGCAACATCGCGGCGACCGTAGGCCCGCCGAACCGGCTGGCGAGCTCCCTCGGCGACAAATAATTGCTTAAGCTGTAGGTCTTAATACCCATGGGTCATTCCAATGCTGGGTTAAGGGCCCGGCTCGTAGCCGTCCTCGCTGCCCGAGGCGACGACCCGATATTGGCCGGTGCGCACCTGGTCCAAGGTGCGATGGTTGAACAGTTGGATGACCCGCAGCAATTCGAACAGGTCGAGGCTGCCGTCGCGGTCCGAGTCCGCGGCGTGATAGCGGCCCAACAACGTGGCGGCCGGCCCCTTGGCCCTCGCCGCATCGGCCGCAAACCCATCTTCCCCGAGGCTGTCCACCCGGTAAGCGCCGCTGCGCACGGTGCCCACGCGGGTGTTGTAAAGTTCAATGACCCGGGTCAGCTCCAGGAGCGAGAGGCGGAAATCGCCGTTCACGTCGGCCGAGTGCGGACGGGCGGCGAGCGGCAGGAGCAAGGGGGCCGGATTGACCGGAATTTGCCCGGCCAAGCCGCCTTGGGCCACTTGCATCCCGGCGGCCAGCACTTGGGCGTCCTTGGCATTGCTGGGCACGGCCAACGTATAGGTAAAGCTCAGCGGACTGCCGGCCGGCAAGGCGGCCCACCGCCACTCGAGCGTACCGGTCGCCCCGGCCGCCGGGCGGGCATCCGCCCCACTGCCCGCGTCTTCCACCCAGGTCCAGCCCGCCGGCACCCGAACCTGCAAGGCGACCGCCCCCAGCCCGTCCCCATAAGTCAGGGTCGTGCGCACTGTGACCGTGCTGCCCGGCTCGTAACTGGCCGTCGCCGTCGCCGCGAGCGCCTGGCTCGCGCGCAGATTGACCACCACCACGCTGGCCTGCCGGCTGAGGGCCAGGCCGGCACTGTTGGTGACCTCCACCTGGTACGCCCCGCTGTTCGCCGCGGTCGTGTTCGCCAGCGCGAGCGTCGGGCCATTCGCCCCGCTGAGTTCGACTCCGTTCAGGGTCCAGCGATAGGTAAACTGCCCCCCGGTCGCGGCCACCGTCAACGTGGTCGACTCCCCTACCCCGATCAAGCGGTCGAGGGGTTGGAGTGAAATCGCCGGGGCCACCACGCCGCCCGTCGCCGTGAGCGCGAGCTGGTCGAGGGTCATGCGGAAGGGTACCAGCCCCAAGGTGCCGCCGCCGAGCGTCCAGCCCGTGATGCGGGCCGCGTCAAACACGGTGGGGGCTGGCCAGGCGCCCAGGGGCACTTGGACCGTCGTCCGCACGCCCGACGCGAATTGCGCGGTGGGCACGGCGACCGTATGCGTGCGCAGCGCCGCATCCTCCAACTGGAAGACGAGCGCGCCGGCTTGGTTACCCACATCGGATTGGGCCACAATCGTGACGTAGCCCATGGTCCGGGCATCCACCGTTAGACCACTCGCGCCCCAGCCGTTGTCATCCAGGGCCGTTCCCGTCACCGCAATCGCGTCCGTCAGCCGGATCACGTTGCCCGCGCCCGCCCAGGTGCTGGTGGGCAGCACCGCCCCCTGCGCGCCGGGTTGGGCGAACGAGTCGAGCTCGAGCGTTTGGGTGCGTCCAGCCGGCATCAGCGGAAGAAATAACGCTCCGAGAGCAAGGCGGGCGACCATGGGCGGCATGTTCGTAAGCGGGACATAAGCGGCTAGCCGCCCGCGGGTGGGAAGACGACTGTCCGCTCGGCCACGCCAATCGCGGCCGCGCGACGCTGGATCCAGACCGGCGTACCGGCCGCGATCAGAAAATCATCGCGGTTGCCCGCCGGTTCGCCGACGCGCTGCCAGTGGCCGAGCTGGTCGTTGTAGTAAAAAGTGAACCAGACGGCACCGCTCCACACCGCGAGCAAATCCGCCTGGGCCGGGTCCGCCGAGGCGCGCCAACCCGGGGTGCGGTCCGCGCGTTGCATCGCCAGGGTGCCGAGCGTCACATCCCCGGTCTGCATCGTCGCCAAAAACGTGCGCCCATTTTCCGTGCGCAGGTGCATCGCCCGCTGCGGGACGGCCAGGACGCGGCCCACCACGGCCAAGTCGAGGGGCGTGTCGGCGCGGCGGGTGATCATCAGCCCCCGGTCCGGCCGGAGCACCACCGTATCCCGCGCCGCATCAGTGAGCGTGTCGGTATCCAGCGCCCACCGGCGCCAGACCGTATTGAAATAGTACCGCTGCCAAACGCTCCCGTTCCAGACTTGCACGAGGTCGGCCGCCGCGGGCGCCGCCGCCCCCTGCACCACGGGCTCCTGCCCCGCCGCTCCCGCCCCAAAAAAAGTCGCCAACGTGTCCCCGGGGATAATCTCAAACACGGCCCCCGCGACGCCGACCTCGAGCCCCAACGTCGTCAAATCGACGCCCTCGGTGTCGAGGAACAGCCGGGTGGCGGTGTTGGACGTCGACGTGATCGCGAAGACCCGGCCCGCCTGGACCCCCGAGGTGAGGCGGACAAAATAGGGCGCGGCCGGCAGGGAAAACGCGCCCGGCACCCATTGGGCCCCGGCACAGTCCACCGTCGCGGGGCCGACCGCCGTCAGGCGGCCCAGCGCGTTATTTTGCGTGGAGATCCCGGCATCAAACGGCACCGAAAACGACCGGGTTTGGCCGGCCGGAATCGTCTGCATCAAAAACCCCACCGGGCGGGACTTGGCCTCTTGGGCCAGCCCCGGCCGCGGGAGCCCGGCGCCCGCCAGCAGGCCCACCGCCGCGAACGCCAGCCGGCGGGACGGTGACCCAATAAAAGCCCGGAGAGACAGGAAGGAAGTGCGCATGAATCAGTTGCCGGCGTTGGAATAGGTGCGGAGGAACAGTTTGATGTCCGTGAGGCTGGCCGCCAACCGGTTCAGGCCCTCTTGCTCGTTGGAGTAGAGCGTGTAGGCCGGAATCACGAGTTTCCACCCGCTGTTCCACGCGCTGCGCCCCACCAGCCGCGAACTGGTGAATTCGGCCGGGACCGTGCTGTAGAAGAACGACGGATCGCTGACCGCCCGGAAAGCCTGATGTTTGCGCAGGACCCACGGCTGCTCGGTGAGCGAGCCGTTGGCCGTGACATATTGGCTCGCGGAGAAGGCCGTGGCGCCCAAATTGAAGGGCAACGGCAAGGCTTGGTCGGCGACCGACCAGCCGCGGATCTGCTCGAGATCCCCCAAGGG